>JAGQPC010000381.1 GCA_020426925.1 Planctomycetales bacterium
GTTCAGGAACAACCTGAAGACCACCTGCTCGTGCGCCGCCTTCGTATCCGCCACCAGTGAAGGCGACAACGAAGTCAGAGCTATTGAACAGGCCATCGCCATTCGAGTCACCTTCAGCGAACGTTGCAGCTGCACCAGTTTCGTACTTTGCAGTCGTGAATACTGCAACGAAGTCCGAACTGTTGAATTGACCGTCAAAGTTCCAGTCACCGATGAACGTGTTGCTTAGACCCTCGAGCCACTGCTGGCGATCTGCAAAGTTAACGCTTCCATCGCCGTTCAGGTCGAATTGAGCGTCGTTGCCGCCGATGGCAGCTGCCTGCAGATCTAGGTCACCAGCGTCTCGCATGCCATTTCCGTTGTAGTCGCCAGCAACGCCGCCAGCACATGAATCGACACAGACGTTACCAGTTGCAGCGTCAAACACCCAGTTGCGACCATCGTCAGACGTAATGATCGGAGTACCCGTGATCACATCAGCATCGATGATTCGGAACGAATCGCCACTTGCGATCGCACCTGTTGGTGCGATGAAGAATGTTTGTCCATCAACATCAAGCTTCGTTGTGTAGATGTTCGCATTTGGGTTTTCCAAGACGATTTGGTCAGCTTCGTTGGTGTCGCCATTAACGTCAAATTGGATGTCCAATCCGATTCGAACTTCACCATCAATGTCACCACTGACGAGCGGAGTTCCCGTATGAGTTACTTCCCATCCAAACGTGCCGTTGCCGAGCAGTTCCCAACCAGTGGCAGGACTGGCGTCTTCGACAACGCTGTCGTTGAGGACTGCAATTTCGAAGCTGTCTCCACCGCCTCGTTCGTGCATCGAAGCAGTAATCGTGGTTTCCAGTGGAGCGTCCAATTCGAACGATCCAACGGTCCACGCGTGACCTCGGTTGCCTTCGAAACGGATTTGCTCTGCGTCAACGGAATCGTTGGCTTGCGAGTCGCCGAACTCGACGCCCGGAATAGTCAATTGACCGCCATCGTCTGTCGCAAAGCCGATCGTCCACGAGCCGGCCGGAATCGTAACTTTCGCTTCTGCGCGAACTGCAAAATCTTCTTGGCTTTCGTCAGAAATCCCGGTTGGATACGGTTGTGTATCTGGGAACGTTCCGCCGCCGCCGCCGAGATCGATAAAGTCATACGACGCTGTTACGCCGTCTAAGTCGTCTAGGAGTTCTTCAGCGTACGTATGGTTATCAATCGTTTCGCCTTCTGGATCGATCATTCGAGCGCTCCAACCAGGGGCTCCGTCTTGCTCGGGACCGAACATGAGGTTGCTCTTTGAGCCATCAATGACTCGCTTGCCGATAACGCCTGGTTCGGAATCTGAATCGATTTGTGCTCTTGGAATAATGACACAACCTGCGCCAACGTCTTCATTGGTTGCAATCGAGATGTTATCGATATGATGATACGAGTTCGCATCACCTGTGCGGCCACCAAATACAAGCTGACCTGGAGATGGAGCGTATTCAACGGTGCGATTGAAGACTTCACGGCCTTTGTAGCTAACCGTCAGGTTGTTTGCGCAAAGTTCCATTTCCAAGCGTGCCCAACCCATTTGGTCTTGTAATTCATCGTCAAAGACGCCAGTGATTCCGTCTTCTAGCACAGTCTGCAAAGATTGGTCATCATCGACGGTCCCATTCAGCTTCGGAAATGCAGCTTGATCAACAAGCTCGTTGTCGATGCGGATGCTCATGCCGATGACATCCCTGCCACCGCTGTACCACTCATCAAAACCGATTGCCAAGCCTGTCGTTGTCCCCTCCTCTGGAAGATTGGCTTCGTTCGTTGGGCTTGAAGCCCATCCTTCGCCATCATCCAATACCGGATCGCCTGGGCGAGCGAAGTTAAAGCTAAATCCGTCGGCCGGGCTGGAAGTTCCACCTCCGACGCGCAAGTCAGCAGTAATTCGGAAAGCTTTCAAGCTTTCGCCATTCGCCAGGTCGGGGAAGACGATCGAGCCACGTTGCCCGTTCAAGGCATCAGTAACGCTCAAATATCCCGAGTCGTCGAAGCCATCGCTTCCACGCCATTCCGACGTCCCGTGAAACTCAACTTCCAAATCAGCAGGGTCGGTTTCAAAGTCGAGGTTAAACTCGGTGGCAGTCGCCGAGGCACCAAGGACTACAGATAGCCCTAGGGCAAGAAATCTAAATCTCCAGCATCTCATCAAATTCTTCATCCCGTAAGTAGACAAACATCGAACTGGTACAGAACACTAGCGAGGCCCGCTCACCATCACGGGGCTCGTATGCAACTCAATCAAACAACAAACCATCGAGTGAGCGTCAAACAACGTCACGATTTGCAAGACGTGCAAAAAAGATTGCCTTGCCTACGAAGATAGTCGATGTTCAATTCCTTGCAAGAGAAGCCCGTTACTTTCGCCAGCGCCGATCCACCATCGTAAATGCTTCCGAACAAAACCCCTTCTTTCAGTTGTGCGTGAGGTTTAAGTGTACCCGCCAATGTAACGAACAAAACTTTTTGCGCTTGGCTATCAACCACGTAATGTGAAGCACAAAATACTACAGTCGCAGCCGCTAATTCGATGTTGAACATTTTAGCGCGTGGATGACGGCTGAAGTCAAACAACTCGCAGGTGACGCGCAAAGTTGCCGTTGAGGATCACAGCGCGTCCATGCGACATAGGACCATTCACGTTGATGTGCCAAGTGAGCGAAACGGATGTCGAATAAGAAACGTTTGAAGACGCAAAAGACCGCGAGACCGCATGGAGAACCGGGTAATCGCCCAGACGGATCGCAAGCGATAATCCGCCCATTACGTGTGTCACTCACGCACGGCCTGTTCAGTATTGACCATCGTTCGCTTGCGTTGTTTCGAATCGCAATCAGCGTCGTCCTGCTGCTGGATCTCGCGATACGGGCTACCGACTTGACGGCGATGCACACAGACGATGGGATGTTCTCGCGTGTGCTCATCTGCCAATACTACACCAGCGTCTGGAACTGGTCCTTTCACTTTGGCAGTGGCTCTGCGTGGTTTCAATCATCGCTGTTTGCGATTTCGGCTCTATTCGCTGTGGCACTGTTGCTCGGTTATAAAACGCGGATTGCGACGATCGGTTCATGGCTGATGCTGATTTCGTTGCACAATCGCGTTCCGCCAATTCTCAACGGTGCCGACAATCTACTGCGAATGCTGTTGTTCTGGGCAATGTTCTTGCCGTTAGACCGCGTTTGGTCGATCCAGGCAAAGTCGTGCAAGCAGCAAGAATCTGGATCGCACGCTGGCGAAGAACTATCGTTTGCGTCAGCCGCGATCATGCTGCAGATGGCAATGATGTATTTGTTTACCGCCGTGTTTAAGTCCAACAATGATTGGCTGCAAGGCGAAACGCTCGCCGTGGGATTGTCGCATGATTTTTATGCTCGCCCAATCGGAAGCTGGCTGCTGCAATTCCCAACCTTATTGACGCTGATTACGCTCGGCGTCCTGTACCTTGAGTGGTTGGGCCCGCTGCTTTTGTTTGTGCCCTGGAAAACTCCGCGCATTCGCATAGTTGTCGTCTTTCTTCTTGTTGCTATGCATCTTGGCATCGAGATCTTGATGACAGTTGGGCTTTTTTCGTATGCGTCGCTTGTCGGGTTAACGCTTTTCATTCCCGCAGAGTTTTGGCAATGGATTCGGACGCGATTTGGTAGGACCAAACTGCAATGCAACGAATTCTCGGTCACTCCAGATCGAAATCGATCTATTGCGAACTCGCTGACACAGTGGTTTTGCTCTGTCGTGTTTGCGTACATTCTATTCGTCAATGTCAACGGATTGCCGGAGCAATGGGTTCCTTGGACGCCAAAGTCGACGCATGACTTTTTGACGATCTCTTGCGGCTTGGGGCAGAAGTGGGACATGTTCGGCGAGGCCCCATCCAAGGATGGATGGTACGTTGCGCAGGCTGTTCTCTCGGATGGCTCCAAAATTGACTTGCTGCGCGATGGCGAACCGGTAACGTGGGAACGGCCACGAAATCCTGCCGGAATTTACCGAAATCATCGGTGGTCAAAGTGCTTTCGCGAGATGTCGTACGAGGACGCAATTGGATATCAAGTCTTCCGTCAACCGATCGCTGAATATCTCTGTCGCGAGTGGGCCAAACGCCACGACGCCGAAAAACAGATCAGTGAATTCTCGCTCGTATTCTGTCAGCAAGAAACGACGATAGACGAAATGTCCTTGGGTCCTCGCACTAGACGCGACACGCTCGTGCTGCTGAATCCTGAAATGCGTCGCTCAATGCAGTTGCGAAACGCGCACAATTCTAGTCGGTAGGTTGCGGCTTTTTGGGACCTGCTTTGTAGCGGATAAGAACAGCACGAGCAGCGTCCTTCATCTCGGCTGGCGCAATGCCGACAGCTTTCCGTTGAAAATCGATGGCTTGTTTGAAATCGCCCAGCTCCGCCGAAGCCTCAGCCAACAGCTCAATTGGGCGAACTTGTTTCCAATCGGTCAAGTCGCACGCACGATGAGAATGGTTCCAAGCCACCTGAGCGTCCCGACTCGTTTCGTCAAAACATGAAAGATAGATGCTCGCCGCCTGGCACAAACACACAGCGTAGTCTTCTCGCGACGAGATCCTTTTGTCTGCGGGGTCTTCATGCTTCGTATCGAGCTGCTCGTAGATCTCGATCGCCTGATTGATATCGCCGAGTGCCTGTGCTGATCGTTGCATGCGTTCTAACGCGGTGGCGCGCCATGTGTAGTTCCACGCAACGTTGTGCTCAGCCGCAGCATCTTCTTGATCAGGGATCTTGTTGAACAAATCAATTGCGGCCGTGTACTGAGCGATTGCGTCGTTCCATTTTTCCATGCGGGCAAGCACCTGGCCATAAGCGCCATGGTCTCGGGCTAAGTCGCCGATCAGATCACTGCGATATAGCCTTGCGACGAGTTGGCCGCGGATTTCGATAGCATTTGCAAGATAGACGTCGGCGGAATCGAAGTCTCGTTGTCCGAAGTACGCGCTGCCACATGCCGAAAACGCGGCGGCCAAATCATCCGCTAATTCGCGACGTTGTTCTTGTTCGAATAGTTGAAAGCGTAACTTCACTGCTTTTGACAGATCTTTCGAAGCGTCAACAAATCGCTCCTCCGCATGGTGCTTGATTCCGCGAGCAAAATAACGATCAGCTAATTCGATCTGCGTTTTGATCGCAGGATCACGCTGCCTCAGCAATTTTTGGCAATCGAAAATACGTTCCATTACCTCAAATCTGCTCGGATGAGCAGAAAGAATCCTGTGATAGCGTTTCAGCGCTGAATCGAATTGCTGCAATCCAAAGTAGGCGTCTGCCTCAAGCCGGAACGCATCACCTTGTTCAGCGGCCAATGCTGATTTACCTTCGTCCGCGGTCAACAACGCCAGCGCTTCATCGAACTTCTGACGCGCGATCGCGACAACGGCTCGACATAGGCGTAACTCTTTTTGCGCAGTCCAAGAGTGCCGTTCATGATCGATATCTATTTCCGAAAGCCTCGATTCAATCTCGTTCGCGTAGCCAGTGATTTCCTGTGACAACACACCGGCAGACGAGGCGTTCCGAGGAAGATCGCGGGCAGTTTCTAGCCGCTTCTGCAATTCGCCGCGAAGCTGACGTATCACTTCAACTCGCGAGTCCAGACTGGCCTCGTGCTTTCCCCACGCACCGACGGCCGCGAGCGCGAGGAACAACGCCGCACAGATTACTACTTCGTATCTTGCTCGAAACCAGCGCACAAATCAGAGCCGTGAAAGGGCTTTTAGGTGTCAAAGAATTACTCTAGTGGTTCAACGCATCTCGGTTTTCGAGTAGCTCGTAGTGGATCTTGCTAAGACGCGCCCGACAAAAGTCCAAACTTCGCATACATGATATTGCGCTGCAATCTACACTGACCCACAGCATGTTGTGGTTGATTTTATCGAAGCTGACTTTTGTCGGGCGCGTCTGCTAAAGATCCCGACCGCCAGGAAGTTTAGCAACTTCTACTACCCGAAGATTGAGCTGACACAGACTGCTAGACACGCTATACAGCGATGCGGCAGCAGAATCGTAGTGTATCATTTGCAGCGAGTGCCCGCGACGCAGATGTAATCCGCGAACGTGAACTCTGTTCACGCAGCAGCCGATTTTATCAAGGGTTTTCGACCGATGCCGATGATTCGCGGAGGCGTCATCATGACGCACGTTTGGATTTCATCGAGTCCTTCCAGAATGACTTCTTTGAACGCCTGCTCGCCGAATCGGTAATAATCGCCCGGCGCCGCGTGAACTCGGAAGCACAGCGTAGAGTTGATGACGCAATCAACGACTCGAGATTTCTTCGCGAGCTTGCGTGTGATTGGCCATTTCGCGATCCGTTGACGAATGGACTCACCGGTGAGTTCGACGAACGCTGGGCCGCCAAACACAATCAGACCGCCGGGTTTCGCGACTCGCCGTGCTTCAGACACCGTTCGCCAAAAGAACGGATCGTGTTCGATCACGGCGTGACACAACACTCCGTCAAACGAGTTGTCTTCAAATGGCAAATCGTTTGCATTGCCTTTGACGACCGGAATGCCATCGCAGTCGAACGGGCCGTTTAGATCCAATCCCAGTTTTTCCCGGACGCCTTCGAGGCACCGCATGCGCAGCAGACTCTTCTGGTCAGGGATTGTTCCAACTTCGAGAACTCGTCCGGACCATTTATGTTGAGCGCAGATGCGTTCAAACCGCTCGTAGATTCTTGGGTGCATGCCGCCGACTCCGGACTGTGAAAGTCGGAACGGTATGGAAATCACAAGGGGCGGTCAAGTCGCGAATGAGAAGGCTGCGGACGGGCGCATCGCCAATGCGTGGCATACGCATCTTGGATGCTGCAATATTTGCGCAGCCCGCTACTTAAGTGAGGGACAATTCGCGTTGCTGGTATCCCTCGCTGACACTTCGGGTTGCGTTTTTCTTCAGCACGTTTGACGCTGGGGGGCTCGCTTGCGCTCGACCACCAGCCACCCGCTGAAGTTGTGTAACGCAATTACGTACGCTGCCGCTAGCTCTTCATGCACCAGCATGCTGCATCGAAATCTGGCTTGCTCGTTCGT
Organism: Planctomycetales bacterium; assembly: GCA_020426925.1. Lineage (GTDB taxonomy): Bacteria > Planctomycetota > Planctomycetia > Pirellulales > Pirellulaceae > JAGQPC01. The sequence goes on from JAGQPC010000381.1 coordinate 7,100, forward strand.
AACGAGATAGCTACTGTCCCGCGTGGAAAAGTCTATGCTTGCGAAAGGATCGGTGCGCATGAACGCTGCTGCAGCTCAAACTGCCAAACTTGGGAACGAAGAATTCAAAGCGCTGATCAACACTGTCAAAGGCTGTTTCAGTGCTCAGCAAGCGATCTACTTGCGCGACCTTGCTGGGACCGCCGGATACGGATGGATTTTGGAAGTGGGCTCTTTTCAAGGCAAATCGGCGGTGGCTCTTTGGGCGGGAGCACAAACTCGTCCGGCCGATTTGCAGACCGAGCCAGCGGTTTACTGCGTCGAGCCGCACGCAAGATTCCGCGGCATCTATGGTGGCGAATTCGGCCCACAAGATCGAAAGGCGTTCTTCACCAACATGATTCGCACAGGTGCATACGAAGGCGTCGCGCTGTTGAATCAATCGAGTGAAGTCATCGCTCCTGGGTGGAAGCTGCCGATCTCGTTGTTGATCATTGACGGAGACCATACGTACGACGGCGTTAAACGCGACTTTGAGTCGTGGAAAGACCACGTCGTCGCAGGCGGACGGATCATCTTTGACGACGCGGCAGACCCCGGAATCGGTCCGTATCATTTGATCCGAGAAATCCTGGAAGAAGGTGGATACCATCTAGAGTCTGAAGATACAAAACTAGTAACGCTGCGCAAAGATTTTGCAGACGCCGCTCCGCCTCGATTTGTTCCAGATCAAAAACTTAATATTCTGGTCGCGTGCACGCAATTATCGGCGCGCGGTGGGTACTTGCGATTCGAACGAGTCGCAGACCAACTTCGCAATCAAGGACACACGGTAACGTTCGCCACGCTTCATGATGACGATGAAAGTTGGGAACGCAAATCACCAGTGGTCCACATTTCAGAGGCGTTTTCTTGCAACTGGGACGTGACGATGATTCCTGGCGAAGCAGGACTTGCATCGCCTGCAACTCGGACGATTCTGGAGGCGTTCCGTGCGGAAAACTTTGGCCTGCGAGTGCAACACTGCCTCAACGACAAAAGCCGGATGGAAAAGTTTCGCATCGTCAATGCTTCGTTTCGACCTCATCTTGTTCTGTTCAACAATGAAGATTGGAAGCCGGGCGATTACACGCAACTGCAGGCGAACCAGTTCAAGCATCTGGTTGGAGCTGTTGACGTCAAACGATTCGCTGATGTGCCTCTACAAAGACTACCCAAATCCAGTGACCCCGTTTGGGTCGGCGGGCAAAGTCAAAAGAATCCCGAGCTGCTTGTCTCCACGCTGGCACAACTTCCTGACAACGTTTGTATGAAGCTCTTTGGGCCGACGCAGCCCATCGAAGAATTGGGTCGAGAGTTCATTCAAGCCAATCGGTTGCAGCTGGTGGGCATGCTACAAGAAGACGATTTGCCATCATTCTATGATTCGGTTGATATCGTTCTGTCTGTAGAATCGAGCGCCGGATGGGCAAATGTTGCAGCCGAAGCGTTGGCCAGTGGCCGACCGCTTGTTTGCACAAGTCCTGGTACGATGTCGTTTGCGCACGACAACGAAACGGCGTTCGTTGTCGAAGACCTATCAGCAGACACGTTGGCGAATCGAATCAACGAATTGCTGTCAAATCGCCAATTGGCCGAGACCGTCGTCACGAACGGAAGAAAGCGTATCGCTCAATTCGATTGGAAAAGTTATTCGGAAACGCTGCTTGAGTATTGCCATGGCGCTCGCGAGGCCGAATACTTCTATTCGCCATCGTTGAACCTGTACGGCAAGTGGCCACTCGATGTGCGGCTGAGCGGTTTGCAATCGTTTTTGGAATCATGCGAAGGCAAAACAGTTCTCGATCTGGGGGCAGCCGAAGGAGCGATCGCGTTAAATTGCCTGACGTCTGGAGCGACGTTGGTTCACGGGTTCGAACTCGATAAGGACCGCGTTGCCAGAGCGACGAAGCTATGTCGTGACCACGCAAGCCGCGCCGAATTCCGCACGGCGAATCTAAATCTCTGGAAAGAATTCACTCAAACGAACCGTGAGCTACTACTCGACGAATACGACGTTGTTTGCTATTTGGGATTGCACCATCATCTCGATCCCGCCACGCGTAACGCGAACCTGGACGCGATTCTCAGCATGGCTAAGGAAACGTTTGTCATCCGCACTCCGCAAGAAACATTCGCCAATGACAAACTTGAGCAGCGGATTCTAGAACGCGGTTTTATGCCCGCGGACGAACTTCGAGATGACGACCGCACGACTGCCGGCGGTTTGCGAGTCTATCAACGCATGAAGCATGAATGTCATTTGATCTCTTTTCCAAAGTCAGGGCGGACTTGGTTGCGGTACGCGTTACACCAGATCGGCGTGGCCGACGCAATCAAATTTCATCACGACGAATTCGAATTCAACACAACGGAAAAGCAACCGCACGATTTTTCGGTGGAGCCTCGAAAAGCGTTATACGATCAGAGTCGCCGTGTCGTGTATCTCGAACGCAATCCGTTGGATGTGATGGCGAGCTTTTATCACCAAATCACAGGGCGATTTAAGGACTACCACAACTACCAAGGAAGTGTGTCTGAATTCATACGCGATCCGTATTTTGGTGCCAAGGTACTCGATGGCTATCGCCGAATGTGGAACGAACTTGCCGAACAGGACCACGTCTTGAAAGTGACATACGAACAATGCCACGACGATTTCAAGGGTGCCCTACGCAGGATTCTTATGCACTTTGATTTCTATGTCGACGATCAAAAATTAGCAACCGCCGTTGAGTCAGCCAGCATCGATTCGATGCGTAAGGTCGAAACGACAGGTGAGTTCCCCCATCCCTGGCTGCGTCCGCGAAACGGCGCATCGAAAGTTCGCAACGGAAAAGTCGGCGGCCACAGAGAGCTGTTTTCAGACGCCGACATTGCCTACTTGAAATCAGTCTTCGGTGAGACGCAACTACGCAAGGCTTCGTAGAGTCTCGCAATTCCCGGCTACAATTACTTCGCTCTCCCACCACGGCATTTGTATCTGCAACTTCACCCTCCCTGGGAGCGTCAAAAACGAGCTCGCGAGTTTTTGGGGAGGGGCGAAATGACCAATCACGCGGCAACGCCAGTTCAAGCAACCCCTCCCCGAAGCTTCGTTCCTCAGCTTCGACCCTCCCCAGGGAGGGTGAAGACAGGGCGGAGAACTTTGTTGACGCCAATGACTTCGGAATTGGACATTTCGACTACTTTCGCTCCGTATCGTCGTTTGCTTCTGGCTCCGGAAGAGGCAATGGCTCTTCGGTATCTCCAAAAACGTCGACTTCGATGTTGTCTTCAATTTCATCTGAGCCAGCACGAAACTGTTGTTGTACAAAGTTTAGCAGCTTGTCGTTAGGTTTGTGATCAATCCTGTTAATCTTCCATTCCGGTGGCTTGCTACGGTTTTCTAGCACGAACGCAAGACAGGATTGATCGCTCCAAGGCGAATGAGACGTCGTGACAACCGCCACGGACTGTTCGTCGTTGATGAATGCTCCTTCTACTGACATGGAATCGAGTTGCGAGCCCCAGCTTTCGATATAGCCTCTCTCGGCTGGCACGCTTGTCGCGAACGAAGCAGCTTCGTCGACCTTCCCAAGACGAGCTGAGGCGATATATGCCTCAACGACAGCCTTCGGATCGCTGCGATCAACGTTTGAAGTGCTTGAACGATCGGGGCCGAGTGCGAGCTTTGCACCATCAAGCATTGCATCATGAACCTGCAGCGAAACGCCGACTTGCCATGCGTGGATGTGCACCTGGGCGTTTTGCATAGCCCCAATGATCGCAGCTCGACTTCCGGTAGGCAAACCGTTCTGCCGCCCCTCTTTCGCAATCAGATTCGACGGGTCGCGAATTACAGCACCTTTGATGGTGTTGCCATCACCAGCTTCTTTTAGGTTTACGATCACGCCCTTGATCGCATTGAGCGCAATCAATAGTTCGTTGTGCCGTTTGCTGTTCGGACCGTTGCTGTTCATCTGAGGCAACACGTCTCTACCGCAATAGACGTCGATCGTGACAACGTCGTCTCGCTCTGGGTATTCTGTTTTCCAGTCTCGTTTGGCGACCGCCATTGCCTTTGCGAAGTTCCATTCGTTGTTCCGTCGCCAAAGTCTAGCCTTCCTAGCTTCATCAACTTCAAAATCAGAAAGTGCAGCTGCCTCTGAAGCTTCGTCGACTGACGAATCCGAACGAACGATTCGAACTTGCTCCGTACCACCGCGTTTTAATGTCACGGTTCCATCAACGATCGCGATTCCGTCAAATTCGCCATCGACAATGACTTCGTACTCGCCCGCCGCGACACGTACGTTTTTCCCGAGCTGCCGTACGGTAAGCCGGTCGACAACTTCGTCACCTCGCAAGATCTGAATCGGAACGTCGTCAGCTTCGCTTGAAATGGTGATAGTCCCTTTGCTCGATTCCAGTACCACAATCGTGCTGGCAGTGATTAGCAGAGTCACAGCCAACGCCAAAGCAATCCATTTGCCGAACTTCGATTTACCAACTCCGCGTTTACAAGACAGCTGGCGTGGCACTTCGTACACCTTGGGCTGTTGTACATGGGCCAGGCAGCCTTCAAGAATGTCCGCAACTTCGCCCGCGGTCGCAATTCGTTTGTCCGGATCCTTGGTCATCAGCTTGTCAACCAGTTCACACACCCAGCTGGGAACAGCCGGATTGATCTCCTGAATCGGACGCGCGGTTCGATCGGATATCAAGCGAAGGACGCCGAGCGAAGTTTCTGCTCGGAACGGCGCGTGGCCAGTGCACATGGCGTACATGACCGAGCCGAGACTGAACAGATCGCTGCGCTGATCGATTGATTCGGCGCGAGCCTGTTCTGGGGACATATACTGCGGCGTTCCGGCGACGACTCCGGTGCGAGTCATCGATGCATCGTCGACTGCTCGAGCCAGACCAAAATCGGTGAGCACGGCGCGTTCGACCGAATCGCAGAGCAGTATGTTTGACGGCTTGACGTCTCGATGCACCAATCCTTGAGCATGCGCCGCCGCGAGGCCTCGAGCAATCTGCAAGCCGATGCGCAGTACTTCGACAACTTCAAGCGGTCCTTGATTGTTGATCCTTTGCTGCAGCGACAAACCTCGCGAGTACTGCAATACCAAGTACGGTATCCCCTTCCACTCATCCACTCCATAAACCGGCAGCACATGGTCATCGACGACGGCCGCGGCAGCTTTCCCTTCCCGAACGAACCGTTGGCGTGCCGCCGCTGAAGTAGCCAAATGTGGAGCCAGCATCTTGATCGCGACGAAACGATCGAGCGACGGATCGAACGCCTTGAAAACAATTCCCATCCCGCCGCGGCCGATCAGACCGCTGACTTCATACATGCCAATTCGACCGAGCATGCGCGGGTCGTCGGTCGGACCTAGCAAGCCCAGAAAATCAGTTGCCTCGCCAGGATCGCCATCGAGTCGCGAGTCGCGATCCAATCGGTTGAGCAACACCGGGCGGATCTGGTCTCGCCATTGAGGCTGCATGTCGGCATCGTCCAAAAATCGACGACAACGTTCGCAGCCAGACAGGTGAGCTTCCAGTTCAGACAGCTCATCGGGCGTCAGTGTATTGTGCTCAAGTCGGCTAAGCGTCTCCAGCGACAAGCAAGTGTCAGTGTTGTTGGCCATAGTTATTCCTCCAGCAAGTCCCATTGATGAGACGATTCTGTGATCCGCTCTTTAAGTCGAGCAAGCACTCGGTGTCGCGCGACATAGATGGCCCCGACTGATCGGCCGGTTTGCTGTGCGACTTCTTTGGCAGGTATCTCTTCCATTGCCGTTTTCCAAAAGATGTCCCACGATTGTTTCGTGAATTCTGGTCTGACAAGTTCTGCGGCTCGGAGCACTATTTCGCGCCGAGCCTCCATTTCCAATTCTGCTTCAAGTTCATTTGCAGCGGGCTCGTGAAGCAGCGCATCGGCGACCGACGTCGAGCCCGTCGCGCGGTCACGCGGCTTTCGCGTCAGTGCGGTCGTGATCGTGTTGCGTGCGATCGTTGTCAGCCACGCACGAAATGGCGGTTGGTTTTCGTCTGCTGTCCATCTGTCAATCGAACGAGCGATCGACGAAAAGACTTGTTGCATGACATCTTGAGCGTCGGCGTCTTGCAAGCTTCGACGCCGAGCCATCCGGTACACGACTGGTTGATATATTTCCAGAAACTCCAGCCACGAATCTCCGTCGCCAGTGTCTTTGACGCGGTCGATGAGGCTGTAGTTTGTTTCTGGGAATTCGGACATTGACTGCTTCCTGTAAAGCTTCACTCAGCGTTACAGGGACCCTTACATGGAAATCGGATAAGAGGTGAAATTGGGGACTAATAGGCGATCCACGAGCTTTGGAAACGCATGAGTCGTTGTTTATTGGCGTAACAACGTC
>JAGQPC010000382.1 GCA_020426925.1 Planctomycetales bacterium
CTGCAAGTACAGCCGATTCGGCAGTCCGCCCGTATCACAAACAAAAAGATCTGGCCGACCGTCCGAATTTACGTCGCCGACCGCCAGACCGTTATGCCCGAACATGCTTGTATCATCGATCTTGCAAAGCCGCTGCGTCCAATATCCGGTGTCGAATTCATATTGCTGCAGGTCTCTCTCATCAACATTGGCAAACGCAGCGGCAGTTACATCTCGAAAGAGCGTTCCTGTGCTACTCTTCGATGTCACAACCGACAGTTCTTCAATCTTCACTTGGTGCAGTTGCAGGTGTTGCTCATGCTCGCGCCACTGGCATTCCAGGGACGCGTTCCACTGCTTCGGCTGTAGAGCAGAAGCACTCGCGACTTCTAGCAGAACTCGAGACGTGACCACTCCATCATCTGTTTGAACGGAGACGATCTTGAATTTACGTCGATTGTCATCGCCAGTTAGCCCAAACGATTTGAATTGCTCAACAACGGAACCCGTTACCTGTAGCGCCTCTGTTGACAACGACCTGACAAGGAACAGTTCCGAATCGAAGACGGTTTCGAGCCGCTCGTCCGGAACGACTTCTCCATGAAAAGATGCCGAGACCAGTTCATTCGCCGATGCCGAGGGATCTGCAGCGAGTCGCTTGAGGCTCTTGTCGATTTCCACGCTCATGGATTCGCTGGTCCAACCGGCTTGTTCCGGTCGCAGCAAGTCTAGCTGACGTTGAACGGGCTCGGGCACCGAGGCTTCGGAAACCTCAAACGCAGAATGTCCGGACGACTCAGCATCTGGCATTCGGCTCAGCGAGTCACCGGGAAAGAAGCTGGCGATGTAAGGCCGCAGCATCGAATAACCAATCCCCAAGATCGCCGCGACGAGGATCGCTCGGAAAATCCAGTCTTTGGTTCGACGACTTAAGGAACGGAACATATCGATATTCTCGAGCGAACGAATCAAAGCTGATTAGCATAATTCGTAAATAATGCCGCGGTCAAATGTGTATCGGTGCCTGGTCGGCGGCGCGGAACTTGTGATGTCCGGATAAATGTTCACATCGCAGCTGACGTCGCGTTACAATTTCGTCTGCGCGTTTTATCAACACAATGCGGTTTGGCCTGATTGGCTGAAAGGTATCGACTATCATGTGTTTTAGGCGAGTTCTACCAATCCGAGCGGCAATCGCTCTGACAATCATCTCGTTTGGTTTCGGTGGCCTTGAGTTGGCCGCTCAAGATGATGTCTTGATGGGTTTCTTCATTACCAGCAACGGTCCTGGCAATGGAGCTGATTTGGGTGGGTTAGCCGGCGCTGACGCTCACTGCCAAACACTTGCCGAGGCAGTTGGAGCGGGGCAACGAACATGGCGTGCCTATCTGAGTGCTCAGGCGACGGATGATCAGGCTGCAGTAAACGCTCGCGACCGCATTGGCCGCGGCCCCTGGCAAAATGCGTTAGGCGTAGTTATCGCGAACACCGTCGACGAACTTCACGGCGACAACAATCTCACCAAACAGACTGCGTTGAATGAAATGGGTGAGATCGTGAACGGCCGTGGCGACAGCCCGAATCGGCACGACATTCTCACTGGTTCTCAACTGGACGGAACCGTTCTGCCCGGTGCGGCCGACAGCACGTGTGACAACTGGACCAGCAGCACCAGCGGAAGTGCAATGCTTGGCCACCACGACCGAACTGGCGGTGGCACTAATCCGACGTCGTGGAACTCAGCCCACGCTTCACGAGGCTGCAGCCCGGCGAACTTGCGAAGCACCGGCGGTGACGGGCTGTTCTATTGCTTTGCCGCGGATCTGCTGCCGCTGTTGATCGCACTCGACGATGGCTCAATCACTAACCCATCCGAACGATTGACTTACATTCATGATTTGCTTGGAACATGGATTGGCGATTCCAATTTGGATGGCGAATTCAACTCCGCAGATTTGGTCGAAGTTTTTCAAGCTAATCAATACGAGGACGGCATCATAGCCAATTCCACGTGGGTGACTGGCGACTGGTCAGGTGACCGGGAGTTTAATTCGTCTGATTTGGTGTTGGCGTTCCAAGACGCTGGCTTCGAAATGGGGCAGCGGCCAACGATAATTGCGGTTCCTGAGCCATCCGGAGTTTTGTTGATTGCGGTCGGGTTCGTCGCCTTGGCGCAACTCCGCACTTCAAGAAGATAAGCCACAGATCAAAGTTCGCGCCTTCAGCAAGGAATGAAGTTCATGAATCGCAATTCGATACTCGCAATCGTTGTTTCCATCTCGATTCTCTGTTTACTGGGAGCGGCCTCGACAGAGTCGCCGAAGTTGCCAGGGGCTCGAGCAGGAATTCACGCAGCAGATTTTCCGTCGATCCAGGCGGCGTTGGACGCCGTGCCGGAAGAAGGCGGAGTCGTCATTCTCCCGCCGGGAACGTTTGAGATCAGCGAGCCGCTTGTGATTCACCAGTCCGACGTCAGCTTTCACGGCAGCGGCTCCTCGACACACATCAAAAACGTCAACGAATCGGGCCAGCCCGCGATTGTTATCGCTCATCAAGGCCACACACGCAACGGCAACGATCGGCAGCACGAACTGTGGCGAGTTCGCTTAGCCAACTTTCGGATCAGCGGGAATGCAAACAGCGGTGATGGGATCGTCGCCTACAACGTCAATGAAATATTTGTTGACGGGATCAGCGTCAGCTATCACGGCGGCGACGGGCTGAAACTCAGTTTTTGCTATGAAGATCCGCGGATCGTTAGTTCCCTGATCACGTACAACAAAAAAGTCGGAGTGAACTTAATCGGTTGCCACGACATCGTAGTCTCGTCCAACCAATTTGAAGAAAACCAAGATGGCCTCCACTGCATCGACGGTTACAACTTGTGCATGACCGGGAATTGCTTAGACGATCACCTGGGCGATGGAGTTGTGATTGAAAACACGTATGGCAGTGTCGTTAGTGGCAACATGATCGAAGAATGCCAAGCAGCCGCCGTTGTCATGGATCGAGACTGCTACGGCAACACGGTCAGTGCAAACGTAATCGCTCACAATGGAGCCGGAGTGGATCTTCGCGACGCTCACGGTTGCGCTATTTCTGCGAACACATTTACGATTATGCAATCGGACGCCGTTCGAATCGGCCCCAACAGCGGTCGCATCGCAGTCAGTGCGAACGCGTTCTCTGACAGCTACATTGGCGAAGGCTCGCTCAAGCGAACAGAAGACGATCGCAATGCGGCCGGCATGGTGCTCAGCGGCGCAAAAGATGTGCTCGTCAGCAGCAATGCCTTTACGGGCGTTCGCCCAACGGCGATTTCTAAAGCGTCGAGCGATGGCGCTCGTGCTGCGTTCACGGGAAATCTTTTCGTCGATACGGCGACAGATGTCGAATCCGAAACGATGTCCGGCAGCAAGTCCAGTGCCGCCGGGAACTTTTCGATTCGTCCGATCGAGTAAACGTGATTAACCGAGTGGCTCATAGCTGTTCACTGTGCTTCGCCGAATGCGTCAAGTTCGCCCACTCGCAGGAATCTGAGAGATCCTTTTCTTTTTTCAACGATTCCTGCGGCGAACAAATGGCCTTGAGCAGAAACGAAAAAAAACTCGCAGCGCTGCTTTTTATCTTTGTCCGTAAATTGCAAAGCAGTTCAAGCCGCCGAGTGTCTCGGGATTTCTTCGAGCACCGGCGACCGGTATTGGAAATAGCGCTCGCGTTTGCCTTAAAAAGGAAATGAAGGATTGATTCCCGCGGGCGTTTCTATCATCGACAGATCTTCAGCCGCGGCTTTTGCCACAACGTAATCCATCATGCCTCGCGCCGCCCACTTTCACACCTTCATTACTTTCCGACGTTCTTCAATTTCTTCTAGCTGGTAAAGCTTACCTCTTCCGCTGCCCGGAGAGACTTCGCAAGTGAGTTCCCATGCTTCGGGCGTCTTGAGGTTCGAATCCCAAAACGGCCAAGTGCGGCATTGTCGCGGGCGAGCATTATAAACCTGACATTTGCGAGATTCGCTATCGAAGAATACGCAATCGCCGCTGGGGAATTCTCGCAAGCTTTTCCTAATGCCGACTCGCCGCACATACTCGCTTTCGAATTGCTCGACGCTAACTTGGATTTCGTCAGCGAGTTCTTGAATCTCTTCTTTGTTGACCCACACATACCCCGGCGCGCCGGTGCAGCAGTCTCCGCATTGTGAGCATTTGAATCGCAGGCCATCGCTGTACCAAGGGGCTGGCGTTTCATCGTTCGCGTTTTGAGCTGGAGACATTTGACTAGAACCTCGTGCCGGTCTTCTTCACTGCGTGCTTTCTTGCACGATGTTTGCGACTGAATTGAATTGAGCGTCAGAGCTTAACGCAGGATCGCCGTTGCGACTACCGGCGCATTGGCAAAATCGGCGCGTTCGTTCTTCCAGCCCGCCAATGAATATCGCCAGATGGGATGCATCGAAATTGCGTTTGCACAACACCTGGTCTCAAAAGGTCGCCATCTTTTTTTGAGACTGTGGTCTGGTCGTATCGATTTCGCCGCGTGGACAGCCAATTTCGGCCGTATTGTGGGGCAATTGGCAAAGTTTTGCCCGTTGGCCCAGTGCTTGCATAGGGTTCTGCCGTTGCTGCAAAACCCTTTAGAGACTACGCATATGCGTAGCGGGAGAAAGAAACTTAGCATGAACATTTCACGATCGATTCCTCGAATAGTATTCGGCCTGCTGTTCGCCGTTGCGTCTCAGGCGTTCGCCATCACGGACAGCTTCGAAACCTACAGTATTGGAAACATCGATGGTCAGGGTGACTGGATAGACTTTGGTGGAACGCTGTTGACTGAAGTCAGCACCGACCAGGCACGCACGGGAACACAGTCGCTCAAACAAACACTAAACGACGTCGATCCAAATCCGTTCGACATTCCAGGCTACGGCTCGGATGTATATCAAGACCTTCCGAGTGTCCACACGTCTGGCGTTTGGGACCTTAGCTATTGGGTATACGTCCCGGCCAACTTTGACGGTGCGTCGATTTTGCACTTGGCCGACAACCAAGTTGCAGGCGGTGACGATCTGGGGTTTGGCCTGCAATTAGTCGTTGACGGGTCCGCCACCTTCAATGAGTTTCTTGCTTCTCAAGACGGATCGACCGGAACTGGCGTTTCGCTGATCCGCGACCAATGGGTAGAAGTCACTGCGTCGATCGACTTGGACGCGAACACCGTGTTGGCCACGTACAACGGATCTTCGATTTTCTCGGGCACTTGGGATCCAGGAACGGATCCAGCGTCACTTGGCGGACTCAATCTTTGGGTGCAGGGCGGCGAAGGGAATGGGTCAATCTATTACGATGACTTTTCACTGGTCCCCGAACCGACGAATGCGATGCTGGCTGCGTGCGGACTGCTGGCCATGCTTGCGATCCGACGTAGAAAGTAACACATCATGTTGACGAAAAAACGCTGCAGTTCCGTTGCGGCGTTTTTTTGTGCGCAGGTACAAATCGAATTGATCGCACAATTCAAGCTCACGGCACCAGGTTACCTGATGTAGATGAATTCCTTCAGGGTAAACAGAGCCTTTGCGAGTTCGGTCCAAGCAACCGTGCGGTCATCGGCCTTCGGCGGTTCGCCAAGCCGCTGTAGTTCTGTTTTGGCAACGCGGATTCTGTTTCTTACATCGAAGAGTTTGATCCTGGTTGCTGCATCCAGTGCGGCAACGACTTTTGCGTCCGAAACAAATTGACGAGCACTATTCGCGGTAGCCACAATCTCTTCTGGAGACAGCGCGCAATCATACAAGTGAGCCCGAAAAATCTTTCCACTCAACCGCCGGCCGTCGACATTTGGCAAATGGCGAACACCAAACGTGACAATCGTTTGGTCCGGCGCGAACTCATTGATTCCTACCGACTTGTAAGACCTTCCATAAGGCTTGCCATCGCGGTATCCGGTGATCGTTCCGTCTTCAGCGTACGTAATCGCGACGTGAACCGGACGGTCTTTTGCCTCGTTTTCGTCAGCGCCTTCGAATCGCGAGGTTCGTACAAATCCGTTGCTCCCAGCGAGCCAGCGTTTGCTCTGCTGTTCGGCAAAAACGATCGAATCGAATGTCACGCCGTCAGGAGTTTGGATCGTCATCACACCTCCTCCTCGTTGCGTGAGATTGTCCAGCTGCACCCATGCTTCCAACGTTTTCGATCTGACTGATTGCTGCAGGCGCTGCGACTGGAGATATGCACCATTGCCAACAATTGCTGCGCCGCGTTCGACTTTAGCACCGCCCTTTAACTCCAAGTGCAAATCACCGATCAGATCGTTCGTAGATTCTGAAAAGTCCCACGCAGCGATTGGATCAGGTGAAGACGAATCGTCACTCGATTCAGAACGTTCGTTTAGGAGTCGCTGCCGGACGGGGTCGGTGATGGCTGTTTCCGCCGCTTCCATTTGCGCAATCGACTGAAACAGTGTTCGTTGCGTTTCGTAATACGACCGGACTCTCGTTTCGGTTGACTTCAGGTAACCGATGATTCCATCGATTTCCGACTCGCTCGCATCACGGCCGAACGCTGTTAAAAACATGCTTGCGACTCGCGATCGATCGTCGCCGGATTCTGTGCTGAGGGTGCTTCGAGCCCACGCTTCGGCCAGTGCTGCAACTCGGCTGTCGTTCATGATCGTTAATGACTGAGCCGGCACGTTGGTGACGTCTCTGCGACCGACCGACGTGAATGGTTCAGGAAAATCAAATACTCGCAAAAACGGATCTAAATTATTGCGAATGACTCGAACGTAAACGCTTCGGCGCTGAGAATCACCACTGGCCGGACTCCCGTACATGTCGTCGCTCAACTGGCCAGCAACAACGAGCAGCGAATCTCGGATTGCTTCCGCATCCAGCCGCCTTACGTTTGCATGCGACAGCAAACGATTTTCGGGGTCAGATTCCAGAGCACGATCCGATGGAGCCGCATCCTGTTGCCACGCGTTGGTCAAAACGATATCGCGAATCAGTCCTTTGATCGACCATTCGTTGCGTTCGAAGTTCGAGGCAAGATAATCGAGCAACAGCGGATGCGAAGGTTGATCGCCCATTTGCCCAAGATTATCGGGCGTGCTGACGATGCCTTTCCCAAAAAGGTGATGCCAGATGCGGTTCACGATCACACGTTTTGTGAGAGGGTTGTCGGGGCGGAGTAGGTCTTCCGCTAGTTCGCGCCGACCGCTCAGGTTTGTTTCGTACGGTTTTGAATCGATTGCTTCCAAGAATCTCCTGGAAACACGTGTCATCGGACGTTTGTGATTGCCTCGTTCGAAAAGCGGTTGATCGCGAGCGACCGTTTCATCCAGTGCCGGTACGCGAGTCGGAGTCGGAATCGCTTCTTCCAGCAAGCGATAGTGCTCGACGAGTGGCTTTGCGTTTGGCAATGCGTCCAAAGCGTTAGGCAACAAACCGCTGCGCAAACAAGCGTCCAGGAAAAGTGCTTGTGCGTCAGACATTTCTTCCGACTGCCAAGCGTTTACAGTCGCCACGATCGCTTGCTGATAGACGCGAGCGGCGGCGGCGAGCGAATCGACTTCATACGATGCGCCACGCTTGCGATTACTATGTAACGCGGAAAACAGCGGTTCAAAATGCTCGAACGAATCTTGAGGTTCAGGCTGGTCCTTTCGCCGCACGATGGCACCGCGAACTCCAAACCATGAACGATTCGTCTCTTTGAACAGCAGCGGAGCATCCATCGCCGTCGTCAACTCGATGTGGACATCATCACCGCTCCAGTAGCTCATGTTGAATCGCTGCCACGACCAATCGTTGCGAATTCCGCTGACTGGATAAACGGTCCCGTTACGAGGATAGTTCTGCACGACGTAGCGAACGCTCGAACCGCCATCACCGATCACGCGAACCCATAGTTCTTGATCTTCATCCAGCTTGAAATCGGGCGAAGTGAATCTGGCCGTATGCTTTTGCGTTACTGAGTGAGAATAGACGCCAGACGGGTAGACCCCAGTCAACGCAGTACCGCCTCGAGGTGCAACCGAAAACTCCCCCGCCGGCAACGAGTCCTGCGGAAGCTGCGTTCGATTAGTGAACCACGATCGAGTATCGTTGTTGTCCCGAAAATCCCAGCGATGCGTGTACTCGTGTTTGCCGTTGGTGTTCCAGGCGTCGAATTTGGTTTCGTACGCGGTCTTAAGCTCAGACCAGATTCGCGCAGGATCCTCTGCGCCGGACAGTCGGCGTAGCGGGTGAAGCAAGTGCCTGTCGCTGTCAGCCTCTTTTGGGAACTCAGTGTGGTTTGCCAACTTTGCCGCGATATCGCGCGCAGAAGAAAGCCAATCGGCCGCGATGGCTGCTCGGATCTGAGGTTTGAGCGCACTAAGCAAGTCACTGTTTTTGTTGAGCCGACCTGGGGTGTCGACGGCGAGACGTCCGGGCCGACACGAGCCAAAGATCCCGAACAGCGCGTAATAGTCGGATTGGCTGATCGGATCAAACTTGTGGTTGTGACATCGTGCACACGATACAGTGATCCCGAGAAACGCTTTCGAAAATGAATTGATCTGATCGTCGGTGAATCGCACTTTTTCGTCGAGTGCGTCGGTCGGAGCGAACCCGTGGAAAACCATGCGCCAGTGAGACGTTGCGATAGCCGACTCGTTCAGTCCAAGTTCTGCATTGACGCGAGGTTCATCCAACAAATCGCCAGCGATATGCTCGCGGACAAGTTGGTCGTACGGAATGTCATCGTTGAGTGCTCGAATAAGATAGTCGCGATAAAGCCATGCGTTCGCAATTTGCGGATCCCCTTCTGACCCATGCGATTCCGCGTATCGAATCCAATCCATCCAGTGTCGGGCCCATCGCTCACCGAAATGAGGGCTATCCAAGAGCTGATCCACGAGCGCGGTGACAACTTGTTGTCGCTGGTCAGCATTCGACGCGTTTTCAATTCTGCTCGTCCACTTCTTCGCTTCGTTCGGCGATGGAGGCAAACCGAGCAGGTTGAAAAACAGTCGGCGGACCAACGTCGCGGCCGGCGCCGGTTTGGCAGGATCAAGATCGTTTTGCTTTAATCGTGCGAGCACGAAGCGGTCGATTGCTTGCGACCATTCTTCATTGATCACTGGCGGCAATTCAGGATCGGCGATTGGACGAAAACTCCACCATTGCTTACGGCGTTCGAGCGTCGATTGCCACGACGTTTCGGCCGCAAATTCCTCGGCCGAAGGTGGTTCATCGCGTGGGTCGTACGCGCCGTCGTTAATCCATTTCGCAATGTCTGCGATTGTTTGTTCGTCGAGTTTGCGACCACCTTCTGGCATTTCGAGACCTTCGACTTCGTGCCGAAGAATCGGCAGCAAGCGACTCACTGCAGCATCACCAGGCACGATGACGCTCCCGTTCTCACCACCCTTTCGCATTGCGTCGCGATGGTCTACGACAAGACCGCCCTCAGACGTTTCGGAAGAGTTGTGGCATTCATAACAATGCTGAACCAAAACGGGCCGGATGCGACTCTCGAAGAACTCAGCTTTCGCAGCGTCATCATCCGCGTGTGTTTGAGTGACCGATGAAACAGAAAGACAAATCAGGGCAGTGAAAAGGCGCATGGCGCGAAGTATCGATTGAAGATTCATCTAGTGCCTCGGTGGGTCAGGCAACGGCGGGTGATCGTTCATCTCGAACGCTGCAAGCAGCAAGTGATGCTCGTTCAGCAGCGTACGCGAACTTCTATTGTAAGTTGCCTTCGATCTCGTTGAAACAGACGACTCTTTTTTCTCGCGCAGCAGTTTCAAGTCCGCACGCCAACAGATGATTGATTCGAACATCTTCGTGAGAAATCGGCACCGATGTTTCACCTCGCACGCATTCGACGAAGCACTTTAATTCCTCCAGATATGCATCACGATAGCGCGTGGGAAAAGAATAATCGACAGGCGGCTGCTGAAATCCAGATTCAGTTGCGGTTTTCACGGAAGTGTTGTGATAGTTTTCCGCTTGGACCATCCCTCTGTCGCCGAACGCTTCGATGCGCTGGTCGTAACCGTAGACTGACTTGCGATTAATATCAATGGTCGCCGTGATACCGCTCGGAAAAAGGAGCGATGCCACGACATTATCGAAATCGTCCAGGTCTCCAATCTCGCTGATGAACGATGTGCCAAAGGAACTTAGGTGCGTTGGTGTTTCACCGACGATTTGAACGACCATATCCAAATCGTGAACCATGCAATCGTGAAAAATGCCGCCCGAGATCCCGAGGTAGTCCAAGGACGGAACGGGGTTGTCTCGAGAAACCGATCTAACAAATTGCAGTTGCCCGACCGAACCATTTCGCACAGACGACACCAGCGATGCAAACGCCGGATCAAAGCGGCGCTGAAAGGCAACGAACAACGGCGATTCGTTTTTGGCTGCTTTTTCAAACGATTTGTCAATTTGATGAAGATGCCGACCCAGCGGCTTCTCGGTCAAAACGGGCTTGCGAGCATCGAGGCCCATTTGAACGAATTCGAAATGTGAATCTGTCGGAGTCGCAACGATTATCGCGTCCACCTCTGAGCGTGCTATGGCTTCTTCGGCCGAATTCGCAAGTGCGCAACCGGTTTGCGCCGCAACCACTGTGCATTCGTCACCGGCAAGGTCGTAGACGCAGGCAAGCTTCGCATCGTCAAGCAACCGGAGACTTTGAAGATGGAATCTACCAGCGCGACCAAGTCCGATGAGGCAGATACCGATCGGTTTCTTTGGCATGCGTTACGCCTTATTCGTGGGGATTGCAGAATCTCGTTGACACCAAGCAGATACTATATCTAGACTTGCCACACATGCTATACATCGTTGGACCCAGTAACATGGTCCGGCGGCAAAACAATTTCGAACTCTTTCTGCAGTTACAGAATCATGATCACGCCCGGCAAGACTAGCCCCGACGAAAACAATCCGCTCGAAAGCATTGAAGAATGGGAAGAGGACGTACTTCGCCGCTATCCGGAAACAGAAGGGCAGGCACCTACGAAATCAGTGTTTACCGACCCGAACAAGAAACAGGAAGAGTTTCGCGATTATGCATCGACCACTCGAGATTCGGTGCGAGAATTTTACCGGCTGAATCATAAGTACCAGACCGTCGATTTCGTCAAACAAAAACGCGAGCAGTATCTGTCGCTGCAGAAACCGAAAAAGAGCATCTGGTCCGCCTTGGAATACCTCAACACTTTGGTTGACGATAGCGATCCCGATACCGATTTGTCGCAGATCGATCATCTCATGCAAACCGCCGAGGCAATTCGCGCGGACGGTCATCCTCGATGGTTCGTACTCGCTGGCTTACTGCACGACGTTGGAAAAGTGCTTTGTCTTTATGGTGAACCGCAGTGGGCCGTGGTAGGCGACACCTTTCCCGTCGGCTGTGCGTACTCCGACAAGATCGTGTTTGCCGAATTCTTTGCCGACAATCCAGATTCGCTAGTACCAGAATACCAAACGAAATGCGGAATCTATGCAGAAGGCTGCGGCTTCGACAACGTGCTGATGTCATGGGGCCACGACGAATACATCTACCACGCGACGAAAGATTATTTGCCGCTCGAGGCTCAATACATGTTGCGATATCACTCATTTTATCCGGCTCATCGCGAAGGCGAGTACACGCATTTGATGGATGACCAAGACCGAGAGTATTTTCGTTGGGTGAACGAGTTTAACCCGTACGACCTTTACACGAAAAGTAGCGAACCGCCGAACGCCAAAGAGTTACGACCGTACTATGAAGACCTGATTGCAGAATTCTTCCCGGCGGAAGTCGCGTGGTAAGCGAAGCGACCGGGCGTGTCTTGCAGTTAGGCCGTTTCGAAACCTGAAACTTGAAACCCCAGTGAGGGACACGAGACCTACCTGCTTTATTCGTCCGTCACTCACGTTTCAGGTTGCTAGATTTCGTAGAAACAACCTCAACGCGTTACCAATGTTCACGCAAACCGGCGGAAAAATCCTGTGAAGCCGACGCTCAGCCAAGTTTGTACGCTCAATTCCAACTTTGACACGGACATCGAAGAATATGCCGCCGGAGGCTGCCATTCGATTGAAACGTGGTTCACCAAACTTGAGGATTACGTAGAGAGCTACTCAAGTAACGACGTCAAAGCGTTGCTCGAACAGCACGGCGTGAAGATTCACGTCGCAAGCTTCCAAGGTGGACTCTTTACGAACCAGGAAGACTCACGTGAAACCGCGTGGAAGCTGTTCGACGAGCGGCTCGAACTTTGCCAAGAACTTGGCATCGAAACGATTGTCGTCGCATTCGACGTGCTGCCACCGATTGGCCAGGCAGATATCGAACTCGCCCAAAAACTGCTCGCCGAAGCTGCCGCCAGCGCCGGCGAGCACGGAGTGAACCTAGCGATTGAGCCACAAGCTCGGTCCGCGTTTGGAAACAACTTGCAAACGATGGCAGCGTTGATCGAGCAAGTCGGCAGTCCTCATCTGGGCGTTTGTCTGGACCTGTTTCACTTCTACGCCGGCCCAAGCAAGTTTTCTGATCTGAGTTATTATTCGGCGAGCAATCTATTCCACGTCCAGCTTTGCGACCTGGCCGACAGTGCTCGCGAGTTCGCAACCGATTCGGACCGCATTCTGCCGGGAGACGGCGACTTCGACATCGAATCGATCGTGCAATTCTTGCAAGAAAGCGAATACAAGGGCTGCGTTTCGATCGAACTCATGAACCCTCAAATCTGGCAAGTGTCATCTCGGCAATTCAGCGAGATCGGTATCGCGGCGTTGAACAAGTTCTTTAAAAACTAGTTCGACAAAAGATCGTAGACCAGTGTAGGCTGAATGTATGACGCAATTCTCGATACGATCGATCCTTCTGCACAGGTCCGCCATCGGAACTTCGATTGCACTGATTCGCTATGAGTTCTATGCGCCAATCGGTGACAACTGGTTCGGTCTCGCCGGAATGACCGGGGCTGTAATGCTTTTCATTGCCGTAATCTCTCCGTTCGCCGGTGTCTTTGCCAGCGACCGTGATATGCCGGCTCTCTTGCAGGCACTCCTCGCCTTCATCGTTCTGGTCCTTCTTGTTTCCGTGCTTGTTCCCGCGGTACGTTGAAAGAACGACCATTCAGAGATTATGCAATGACGTTGCCACTTGAGCACCGAAGGCAACGCGGACTACTTGTTAGACGCTGATTCGGCTTGCCACTGCAGAAACGTAGTTGCCAAGTCTTGCACCTTTTCAGGATAAACTGCAGCTAGATTCTCGGACTCCTGTTTGTCGGTCTTGACCTGAAAAAGCTGCCACGGTTGCATTGGGTCCTCACGCACAATTTTCCAGTCGCCCTTCCTGAGTGCCGCATGATCACGATACTCGAAAAACAGCGATTCATGTGGAGATTTGGCCCCTTCCGTCAGTAGCGGCAAAGGGTTCTTTCCATCGAGCGATGTGGTCGTAGGCAGCGTAGCCCCTGACAGTTCTGCACACGCAAATAAAAGGTCAGGCGACCAGAACGGTTCGTCGATAACCGATCCTGGCTTGATGTGGTTTGGCCAACTCGCGATCGCAGCGACTCGCAGTCCACCTTCCCAGCACGTTACGCCGCCGCTTCGCAATGGATCGTTTATTCCAACATCGAGACCCTTTCGACCTAATCGAAACGCGCCGTTGTCGGACATAAAAAAGACAAACGTGTTCGCTGTTTGACTGGTGTCTTCCAAAGATTTCAGAATTCGCCCGATCGCTTGGTCGAGTGCAAACACAACTGCTTCGTATCGTAGTCGCGGATCAGATTCGTCTGGTGAAAGACCGATAGCACGAAACGCATCATCCGGGGCTTGCCAAATGTTGGGCTGGTCAGGGCGTTTGTTTCCCGCAGTTGGAAAGTGAGGCGCATTGAATGGCACGTAGCAAAACCAAGGGCGTTTTGCGGCGCCGTTCTGCTGAATAAAATCGATTGCCGCATCGGCAAAGATCGTTGTCGAGTACTCACCGTCTCGATGAAGTTCTTCGGTTCCCTGATAAAGATCGTGCCGCTCGCGGTAGTTGTGGTGAAAATAGTCCATGTTTCCTGACGCGTGACCGATGAACTCGTCGAACCCACGTTCTGTTGGCCGAGAACCTTTGGCGAAACCAATGTTCCATTTGCCAAAGCAACCGGTGACGTACGGTGTAGGAGCGTCCTTGAGGTATTGCGGCAGCAGTTTTTCACTTTGCTCCAACCCAACGCCGTAGTTTCCTTTCACCCCCGGCAGTTGATCCAACAGGCCGTGACGTTGCGGAATTCGTCCAGTCAAAAGGCAGGTTCGCGAAACCGAGCACGTCGGCGACGCCGTGTAGAAGCTGGTCAACTTCGCGCCGCTAGCGGCCAGTCGATCCAGATTCGGCGATCGGACGTTAGAATTTGCGTTGAAGCAAGGTAAATCGCCGTAGCCTAGGTTGTCACAAGTGATGAGCAAGATATTTGGCGGCCCAGCCGCTTGATTAATCGTACCCGCCGCCGCGACACTGGCAAACCCAAGCACAAGCGCCAAAGTCATAGGTGCTCTCATTCGAACCGCCTCTCACTCTCGCCGGATTCAATCGACGTGCCGCGGCAACAGAGCAGCTTGCGAGATCAACTCTTTAGCTAATGATCCGGCGAACTACGATCAACCATCCGCAAACGAAAGCGTACCATACCTCGAGTCCTGAAGGTGAGGGCTCGGGAACGGACATCAGTGACCAACGTGACGGCACGAATTCTTCCTGAATATCGATAGGCAAAACGTTGTTCGTTGACGCATTGTTGATGGTGTTGTTTTGGAGAAAAACCTGGATCGGTTCCACGGTTCGAATGCCTGAAGACAAAACAAAGTCCATCGCGTTGCCGTCAAATGAAACAAATGAATACTCGCCACGGTCGATAAGACTCGCTTGAGAGCTTGCATCCGTTAGCCTACGAGTGTCCCACGTGAACGAGACATCACTTGTGGGGTCCTCGAAGGTCGCAATCGTCGGAAACCCTACCACCGTGACGGAGTTCGATTCGGGCTGTCTTTGGAAACCGTCAAAGCTTCCCGTAAGCCTCGCTCCTGACTGAAAATCGTAGGAAAACACAAAAGGCGATGTTTCTTGTACCTGCGCGATGGTGTTGGTGGCGGGAATCCAAGAGAAGAACAGGAACGCCAACTTTGTTGCGATTCTCATTCAGTGCCTCTTTGCTGAAACGTCGGACAATGAACCGCAAAAGCAGGTCAAGTTTGCCGAAGCCGTTCCCAAAACTCGCAGATTTTGCGAAGAACGCCCTGGAAAACGCGAGTGGTCGGGGGCGGGGTCGAGCCGCCGACACACGGATTTTCAGTCCGTTGCTCTACCAACTGAGCTACCCGACCTTCTCGGTAAGGTTCGCATAGT
>JAGQPC010000383.1 GCA_020426925.1 Planctomycetales bacterium
CGGCAGCAAGTCGGGCGTGAACTGAATTCGTTGAAACTCGACGCCAAGTATGCTGGCGAAACATTTGCACAAAGTTGTTTTCGCTGTTCCCGGAACGCCTTCCATCAAAACGTGCCCACCACCAAAAAGCGCGATCATTAACTGGTCAGTGACGTCGTCCAATCCAACAACGACGGTTCGCAGCGTCTGCAAGATCTGCTGGCGAACCGAGACAACGGAATCGGCAATTTCGTCCAGCATCGCTCCGGTCGAATCATCTCGTAGTTGCATAGTAGTCGTGGGCTCGATTGTGCGGTGTGATGGTAGCGAGACTTTGCTAGATTGTCGTTCGTTTTTTCGTCGTGGAAGTTGCCAAGCTTCCGTGCCTTTTTGGGGAGTTCTCCATCCGGTCTTCAGGGACCTTCAGCAAGATCCACTACGCGTTTCCTATTCCCATTGTATCGCCAACTGGCCGGACTGCCGAAGTTCGTTTAGTCTGGCGATTTCTCGTTGATAGCGGTTCAGTTGCTTTGCGGTCGTTCGCGACGGAACTGCCGAATCTGCAATGGCCCACAGCGATCGAAGTCGTCTCTGAAATCGCCGACGGTGAAACCAGCCATCGGAAACTGCCACGGGCCGAGCGTCGACTGGCCGGTCCGTAAGATTGTCGCTGACAAAGAAATCTCGAATCAAAAGGCGAAGCGTCGCACTGTGGTCTTTCCGTTTGCTCTGTGGCGGAACTTTAGAAACCGCCCGGCAATGCATCATTATTTTTACGATCAGAGCTGATGCGAGCAACGCCGCGAAAACAATCGCGACAGCTCGCCGTCCAAACCTAGCCTTGCTCGGTGGCTGCATTTTCTGAACTACAAAATTGAACGTGTCGTTGGCCTGGAGCGTTCGCACGTAATTGTTGGTGAATTCTCGGAACGAGGAATCGAGCAAGTCTGGTCGCGTCTTTGGAAGCGTTTCCGCGATGGCATCTAATAGTTCGTCCGCGGCTTGCGGTGGCAGCATGTTTGTTATTCTGTGCTCAGGCATGACTTCGCAGTCGCGAATGAAGATCAAGCGACGCCGTTGACCGTCCCTGCACAGCCAGTCGACCACGTTAGCCGCGAATTTTAGATTCGAGCCGTGAATCAACATTTGGTTTGTAAATACGCTGTGATCCGCGACAACCATGAGTCGACCTCGCGATCTCGCGTGATGCCGAAGGACAAGAAACGATTCCTCCATTCCATATTTGTCTGCCGGAAACCATGCGGCCGTGTGTGATTGAGCATCGGCATCGCGAAACGAAAGATGGCCGGGGCGATTCGTGACGATCGATGTCACTCCTTCGAAAAGCGAGCTAGTATCGAAGTCGCTGACGATGGGGCAATCAGGATAACCGGACAGCGTGACCTCTGGAGGAAAGCTTGAGGCATTCGATTCGAAATAGGTTCGAAAGTCGTACAGCAGCTTGTCATCGGCCGAATCTTTCGCGACTAGCAACGCGCCACCTTTCTTGTAAAAAGCGTAAATCCGATCTTCGATCCCGCGGAGTTTCGACGTGTCGCCAAGAATAACGAGGATAGTTCTTTCTGGTTGCTCTAGGGCTCTGGAAAAGTTCTCGTAGTAAACCTCCAGGCTTTTTCTCTGCAGCATTTGGCGAAAGCCGTCATACTCAAACCGGTCAAACTTGATGTCCGACATGTCCAGCCCAGGTGGAATCTGAGCATCAGCAAATCGCGCCGACGCGAAAATGCATAGCGTGATGATCATCACGCGAGCAGCGGCGGAAAACCTCATCGGTCACTCCTCGAACGCGCAGTATTTTGCGACGACGATTTTTGCACTCGAGTCAGCGTCGCTTTGGCGCGCTCCAGCTGGTCGGACGAGACTCGATTCTCTGCACGCGAATATCGACAGGTTGCGTAAATCGGTGCCAAGTGCATTGCTGATCGATCAAGCAGGGAGAACTCACCAAACACAGTTCCGTGATGCTTTGTTGCTGCTTCGGCACCAAGAATGTCCGAGGCCAACGCGTTTACGCCATCGACAAGCGTTGGGCCGTCAACGATCGACGACGCTTTGAATTGTGATCTTGGTGATGCGATGGCAATCGGTTGGCTGCGAGCGACTAATCGACGACGAATCATCGCGGCAACCAGAATGATGATTGCGACAACGATGACTGTCGACCACATGTCCTGGGTATCTTCAGGCATTGAGGCGTCCGGCTGCTCGGGCAAGCCACCGACATTTGTGCTCGAGTGCATGCTGTTAAGTGCGTGTTTGACCGCATGCGTTTGTGCGTTGACCTTTCGTCGCATCCTACGAATCCACGAAAAATCGTAGGGCTGGCCGTCTGAGTTACTTTTTAGAAAATCCATGCTCGAATCGTCCATCGCCTCAATGGCGGATTCGAGCAGTCTGGATGTCAGAGTATCGTCACCTTGCGAATCGCCAGCCCTGGCTGTGTACGGTTTGGTCTGGTTGCGTTTTCGCATTTCGCGATTTCGAAAATTAGAACTCGGGCTGTTTCTCAAAACTCTGGAAAACCTATCTAGGTCTTCCGCTTTGAACTGAGTGCCGTTCGTTACGATGTTTTCAAGCGTCGCCGGGCTGTAAGATTTGGTTGCCGCGCCAACTTGTTTCTGCTGCTCCTGATAACGTTGAAGTTCTTCGTTGATGATATCGATTAAGTCGTCGGGCAGACTGTTTTGTTCAGAACCTTGCTTGGGGGAGAGGAACTCGGCGAAACGTTTGACCGTTGATTTTGTGGCTGAATCGATCGGAAGCGGCTCAAGCAACTCACCGAGGCGTTCATGATCGATGCGATTTCCCGACTCAATGTGCTGCTGCAGACGCTTTACAACCGCGGCACGAAGCATGGTGGGCAGATCTAGGTTCCGCAAGGTTTGCGCATCTACGATTCGATGAGACGCGGTGTCGGTCGCTTCGTTGAAATATTCGTTTTGTGCTAACGCTGATCGTGAGCACGCAAGCGAATGCAGAATCACCAACAAGCCGCACGACTGCGTCACTCTGGATTTCAATGCTGCACTCATTCTGCGCCTCTGCTACGGGGGACTCTGTGGCGATACTGCTACGCGAGTGTGTAGCTGATCGTTCGCCTATTATTTATGCTACCTGAAACTGCAGAAGCCGCACAAAGGCGAATTTGGTTCGTAGTGGATGCTGCTAAACTTCCCTACTTCAGCGATCTATGCCAAGATTCGCTATGGCTCCGTTCAGCGAACGTGACAGTGGGAGCAGGTTTCTGGCGTTTGACGGCAGGCGAAACCCCGATTGTAAGACGTTCTGTTCGACACTGTGAAAATCGGCTATCGCAACCGACTCAGCGCGATACAAATTGCAGTCCGACATCAAACGAACTTTGAAAATGGCCAACGGCCCGAATCCATTGCACTTTGGCCAAGATCGTTTGTGGACCGAGAGCTGGGACTCGAATCGCTACCAAGTCTTCAATGTTCACTCGATCAGTACAAATCAGTCCTATGCCTTCTGTCGAGATATCGCGGCACTTTGCAGAAAACGTTGGCCCTTTGGGACTAAGATCACGGTTCAGATGCATGCACTTTGCGAACCCGGACAATGGGAATCGCGGAGTCCTGCGACGGCTGTCTTGGGTTTCCTTGTGACGTTCTATTATCTCGTGCTCAATTATCCGTTGGAGTTCACCACGGCTCAGAAACTCATCTGTTTGCAGCTCGTTACTCATTGATTGCCCCACAGCTAATCCTTCGTGATCGTCCTTGAAGTCTCTTCAATGGCGACGTTGATCGAACGCCATATAGGATCGCCAGAAACTTGTATCGGCTTCGTCGCTTGCTTGCATCCACTGGTTCATGGCTGTGCGGTTGCCTTTGCTGGCTTGGCCAACAGCCATCGGCCAGTCGAAGTAATTGCCGAATGCGTCGCTGAGGAATGACAAAAGCCATCGGGATTGCGTACTAGATCTTGCCAAGGATCTTTGGTTTCTGTGGATCGCAGGGCGGCGACAAATCCGATTCTGGCACTTCTACGACTTGTAGCAAATGTGCAATGTGCGTGTTTCCGCAACGCGTCAATCAAGTGCTACTACGGCCTGTGCTGAACGTATGATTTTGCAGGAAGCGAGAGATGTGTTTTGTCGGGTAACCGCAACTCTGAGGCGAGTGGCCTCGATCGCCCATCTGCCCAATTTGTCGGCTAGCAGCGAAGCATGGGTCTCGTTTTTGTCATGTGGGCAAAGCAGTGATATACCGCCGTAGGCAATCAAGACAGGTTCGCGTCCAGCTTGCTGTGACGTGTGCGCTGATTTTGTTATTGTCCACCGTCCTAGTCTTCGACAAATGCCGTCTGTTCGCGCCGTTCGAAGGACACCTATTCGATGCGATCGGTACGTACCGAGCCTACACTCGTCCAGTCGCAGCAGAAGTCTGCCTCGTCTATGTCCCAGTCGACAAGCGAGCGGACGTTCAGTTCAATGCGCTGCTGCTAAAACGTCTTCAATCGATGAAACCTCGCGCGGTTGCGTTCGTTGACGATGGCGTATCGCGCAAAACGCTTGCAGCGGCAAAAGCAAAAACCAAAGAAGTGTTCTTCCCGTGTCCGAGCAACAAGCCAGGCGGCGATTACGATGGGGCGATCGACTTGTTGCCGACGGAGTTCGGAATCTATCGCTACCACTACGGCAATCGTCGGGATGCAGCGCCTGGGTTAGAATGGCAAGTCGCAAGACATGTTTTGGTCGGCACGTCTGAACTACCATCGCAGCAGTACTTTGGGATTCGGTTTCGTGGCGACGGCGGCAGTTTACCGAACGTCTCGGCGGATGACGTCGTCAAAGGCGAGATCACCAAAGGGTTCTTTCGTCGCAAAGCGGTTCTGATCGGCAGTCGACCGAACGCAAACGAAGTTGGGATCTCCGTTCCAACTTCTGGCGGTAAGTTTGCGATGTCTCCGGTTGAGCTGCACGGACATTGCCTTAACTCGTTGCTCACGAAAACTTGGATCGCGCGTGTCAGCACTTCGTGGCGAGTACTGTGCTACGCATTGTGTCTGGTCGTTACGCTGACTGTTTTCCATCATTCGACCTATGCGCACATGTGGGTCCATTTGGTCGGGTGCGTGTTGGTCGTGGTCTGCACTTCATTTGTAGCTTTATTTTTGTTCGACTGCCAACTGCCGCTTGTAGGAATGTTGCTTTGTCAATTCAGCGTTGTAGCGGCGAGCCTCGTCATTCGATTTCGCCGAATCAATAGAACGCTGGAGCTACTTGAGGTTAGTCGGACGTCGACGTTACAAGACAACGGTCAGCGCACGTACTGGGCAGAGGCTGGCGATCTCATTTTTCAGCTCTACTACTGCAATCGAGTTGTCATCTTAGAGTTACCCGTGGGCAGCAACTATTTGAAAGTAGTTCACACGATCAATTGCAACGACGGCGAACTTGCCGAAGAACGGCGAGACTTTCGGCGTGCTCCGTACAGCGACGCAGCTTCCGCTCACCATCCATTCGAACTCGATTCCGCAACGAATTCATTCTTCACGACTGCGTCCCCTGACGAGCAACAGTTAGTCGTGCCCTTGCTTGTCGCAGGCAATGTCGTTGCCTTTATGATCGTGGCGGTATCAGCGTCCACCTATCACAGGCCTGAATTTACAAAGCAGCTTCAAAAAATCGCCGACGATTTGGCATTGGCCATCGATACACGGCGGCGCGCCGCATATGGAACCAGCAAGAAACGCCTAAGCTTCTTCCCGGAGCAGGCACAGTTGGAAAAGATCCTCCGAGACGACCGGCTCCAATCATGCGAACGAACTCGATTGGACGAAATCATCGAAGGTTCGTCGACAGCTGCCGCAACGTTTGACGTGTACGGATGCCCGATCGTTGTCAATCAACGGATGCGGGAACTCTTGAAGGAACGCGGAATTGTTCTGACGGACGCCACTTTGTTGCGTACGATTCACGAGCTGTCTCAACACGACTGGGACACGTGTCGACGGCACCTGCGGCGGATCTTTTTCACGCGTGTTCCTCAAACGATCGTGGTCCCCGCTGATAAAAACAACGGCTTGGCGGTATTGCACCTTCGTCCGCTGGATGAAGTGCGTTTGAAAAAGCGAGCCGAAGACGACATTTCAAACCCGTTTTCGATCAGCGGCGTTCATGTTGAATTCTCGAACGAATCGGCCTGGCAATCGGTTGTGGAAGATCGCCAACGAGTCGTTCGGCAACTATGCGAATCGATGTTCGATACACTGGAGAGCGTTCGAGAAACTTCGGCAGACCACGAGCATAAGGACGAGTTTGATCGAATCCTGGAGGCAGCTGCGGCGGATTTGGCCGAGTGCCAAAGTTTCCTCGCCGATCACCGCGAGCTCAGCGCACAGTCAAAACTTCCGGTCGATTTGAAATCGCTTTTGGAAACGGTCATCGCAGCCGTGGAAACCGAACTTGAAGCAGTGGGAGTCAGGCTGCTTCAAGACAGTGAACTCGTTGGCTGTGACGTGTTAGCCAATCCCAAAGAATGCGCCACTCTGTTTGAAACTCTAATGCGCATGGCGATTCGAGAAGCTCGAACCAATTCAACAATTCGACTTGCAACAACATCCGAAGGCGGAATCGTAACGATCAGTCTGGAGAATTCTCGACTGGCCGAATACCTGGTTGAACACCGGGACGCCGCGAATCTGACAGCAGTTCAGACCGACGAACTGGTAGACTTCGCACGTTGGGTGCAAGCGTGGGGCGGAAATCTGGTGGTCGTTCAAGTCGTGGGGATCGGCCTCCGCATTACGTTGTCGTTGCAGACTCACCGTTGGGATGTGTGCGGCGCGACTTTACTTCCGCCTGATTAGGTTTTAGTTGAACGATGAACGAATGGGTCATTCCAATCTTTCCGCCGAATGGCGTCGCCATTACGATGACGACGACGGTTTGGATTGGAGTGCTCATCGTCATATTCTTCAATCTCCGCTTTGGCTGGACGCTTTCCGGATTAGTTATTCCTGGCTATGTGGTTCCGCTGATCATCGCGAAGCCGACGGCCGCCTGCGTCATATTCGGCGAGGCGATTCTGACCTATTGGATCGTCTACGTCATGTCGGAATGGCCTCATTACGTCCGAGGGTGGTCGAGCTTTTTTGGCCGCGACCGATTCTTTGTCATCGTGATCGTGAGCGTCGTCGTTCGTTGTTTGTTTGACGGTTGGTGGCTGCCGTGGGCTGCTCAGGAAGTGAACGAACAGCTAGGGATCGCGATCGACTACCGTCACGATCTTCACAGCTACGGTTTGATTATCGTGGCCCTGATCGCCAACTACTTTTGGAAGCCGGGACTGTTTCGCGGCTCGGTGCCGCTGGCAACTTCGGTCGTTCTGTGCTATTTGGTCGTGCAGTATGGGATGGCTCGCTTCACAAACTTCAACTTGGGGAGCTTGCAGTATCTCTACGACGACATTGCTTCGTCGCTGCTATCTAGCCCGAAGGCGTACATTGTCATACTGACGACAGCGTTCGTCGCGTCTTGGTTGAACCTTCGATTTAGCTGGGAATTCAACGGGATCCTGGTTCCCGCTTTGCTTGCATTGCTGTGGCACGATCCGATGAAGATCGTCGTCTCGCTTGTGGAAGCTGGTGTGATTTTCGGATTGGCGAGCGTGCTTCTGCGTCTGCCATTGTGGAAGAAGACCACGATGGAAGGTGGCCGAAAGATCGCTTTTTTCTTTTCGGTCTGTTTCGCATACCGAGCGGCTTTAGCACACATTATGCCGCTATTCTTTCCAGACTTTCTCACTACCGACGCATTCGGTTTTGGCTACTTGCTGACATCGCTGATGGCGATGAAGGCGCACGATAAAAAGCTCACGATTCGCCTGATCAAGGCGACGCTTCAGGCATCAATGGTCGGAGCCGCACTCGCCAGCGCGATCGGTTTTGCGCTACTTTGGGTCGGACCTGGACTTCGAGCAGCTCCGGACAGCACTTCAGCAGCCCGCATCGTCGAAACCAACGACAATCTTGTGGACTTGCTGCGGACCGACAAAGTGCGCTTCTACGAAACTCGGCAGCCAGACACGTATCGCGTTCCTGTCGCCGGAGAAATCTCTTCGTTCGAAGCCGGTTTGCGCTGGCTAGAGAAATACTTGCAGGACGGTGAAGATGAGTCGTTCAATTCCGCTCAACGCTGGTTACACGCCGCCAACTACGAAGTGCTGCGAGTTCAAGATCGCTATATCTATTTGCGTGAAATGCCTCCAAATCGAGGCTGGGGAGTTTACGTGCTCGACACGCAAACCGATTCTCCGCTTGTCGTAGAAGTGCCAGCTCCACTGAACGAATGGGGAACGGTTGAGTCCGCGATATCAGTTTTTCAAAAGACCTCTGCACGAGGATTGGCCGTCTGGGGAGCGGATCGTTTTTCCAGCACTGACCGATCGTCTGACCCGTTGATTGCGCGGAATACGACGCTTCGTTCTTTCGCGCGAGTCTTCGGAGAACACTCGACTGTCGAAGTGCGTGGTTACACGCCGGTAAACATTAGAGCGATGGTTCGCGGGACCGGTCGTTCACTGCAAGCAGCGGTCGATTCCAGCGTGTCGTCTTTGTGGGTTCAACGTGATTTGCCAAGTGGCTTGCGTCCCAAACAGCTGCAAGCGTTGATCGGCGAATTCGACGTCGAATGGGAAAGAATTGCCGAACAGAACGTCCTGCGGCGCGACGTTCAGCGTGGTTTCGCCAGCTTGTTCTTAGACAAGCCAACAAGGCAACGTCTCGTATCGAACCTGAGTCGTTTAAGCGAGATTGATTCCGGCGCCGAGCTGTCCGCTGTACGGTTCGAGCACGGAAGCCTTGCGAAGTCGCTGCTGGCGTCGAAGTCACTATTGGCAACGCGTGGATCGAACGCATACGTTCCCAGCACGGTGGATGAAATGTTGTTTTTGGATGAAGAGGTCTTGTCTCCGCTCATTCAGATCTTAGGCAGCGCCACGTCGTATGCCGAGTTGTCGGCTGACGAACGCAGGCTCTTTCATGCAGCTGGCTCATCAGCGGAAGTGCTGGGCTATGAGGTGGTCGTGATGCACGACGACTTTCGCGAGCAAGATTACCTCGTTTTGCAAGAACCCGCGCCACGACAACGTCACTGGGGAACATACGTTTTTCGGTTTGGGTTAAAAGAACCACGAATCGTGCAGGTGCCTCGTCCGCTGCTGGAGCGCAGTTCGTTCGAATTCGGCGTGCAATTGTTCGAGCGACCGGCGGCGTCGGCTCTGTTCATTGCGGGCGCGAATCCTCGAGCAAACACAGACGGCTCAAGTGACGTAACTCGGTTGGCAAACCGGATCAATCCGTACAACCTGGTGCAACAAGTGTTTCTGCGCGAAATGCAGTCGCGTCAAATGCTCATTATTCAATCTCGCGCGATTCAAGCTCCCGTCGATGCAGACATTGTGGTTGCCGTTCACGACGGAACTACCATTCACCAGCACTTGTCGCAGCTCATGTCTGACCTGCTGAAGCGACTGAAGGACGACCGAATGACAATCCGTTTTGTCGACGGAGGCGAAGACGTCGCCGGCTACGAAATTGGACTCTTGCTGCAATCGTCGACATTGAACCACACGATGAATAAGCAACTGGCAAGCCTGTGGCTATCGCCTACAGTCCGCGCGCGATTTCAGCAGCAGGACTCTTCCGATCTGCAGCACGCGGAATTTGAGTCGGTCGGAATTCCCTCAATATACGCAAATCTGTACGAGCAACTCGCTCCATGGCAGCGTTCACTGGCTTCGCCGGAACTTCCGGCTGAACTGTTTGAGACCTTGGTGCGTTATGCGGAAAATCGCGACATCATCCTATTGCGAGCGGCCGTCGCTAACTGGCCTGACTGGCAGATAACTCGGATCGTGGATGACCAAAGTGGGCAGGCTTTCATCGTTGTGTCCTATGGAAACAGAGGATGCCCGTTCGCGATTAATCTTTCATCGCAAAGTCTCCCGGCTAAATCCAATCAATCGCTCGTTCCAATTGAGAAGGAATCCGTCAGGGCGTTTCTCGATGCTCGATCACCTTGGTGTCGCTTGCTCCCAATTGATGAGGAGAAGCCATGAGACTCGCCAAGTATGTAATCGTCGGCGCGCTGTTCGCGTTGGTCGTGTACCAGTTCGGATATGTCGCAAAAGACGCCGCAATTGAATTCCGAGACACGTTGGCGGAGCGTAAGTTCGAGGAGAACACGACTCGCAGCACGGCATACGTAATCCCAACGGACCGGTGGCTCGAATATGAGGTGGCTCCAAACGCAAAGCAGGTCCGCGTTCTAACAAACGCCAGCTTGAAGCATCTTCCGCCGGACGACACTCAATCTGATTTTGCGAGACCGGGCTGGCGCTACAGCGTCGACTATCAACTGCTTAACAGCAAACGAGAAGTCGTGCAAGAATTGACCTATAACTTTCGCGCCACCGTCAGCCGCTTTCGAGATCCGATTACGAACGATATCTTCTCGCCGTACTTCTTCGCGACGACACCGTACGTTCCAGCCAGCACTCGCACGCTGCAGTGTCCGTTGGAATCACTGGACGATGCCGTTACTCGGATTCGCCTTCGCTTGTCATCGAGTGACCCTTTGATTGCGGAGGTTGTGTGTCGAGTCGTAAACCGAGTTGAGCGGCCAGACTATCGCGATCCAACGATCTGGGGCCGGTTGTCGAAACGGCGTCGTGAATCACTTTGCCGAGCATCCGTCTACGGCCCGGAACTTCTAACGCCGTCAGAACGCCGCAGTTTACTGCGATGGGAATGGGCGATCGCCGCGCCGTTTGTCGACCCCTACGATCCGCCGACCAAACGAGTGCTGTATCATTTGGATGAGGTTGCTGGTGACGAGCTTGGTGCGATAACGCCGCCGCAGGGGATCTCAATCGATGCCAAGTTGCGTGGCTCCGTCAGACTGCCCCAAGCGCACGGCACCTTACACATGGAATTGGAGCATCAAGTAGGAACCGACACGGCGACGACTGAAGCAATCGCCGCGACCGTTACCTACCATCGCTCGGGCATCGTCGAA
>JAGQPC010000384.1 GCA_020426925.1 Planctomycetales bacterium
TTTAGCAACTTCCACTACATGAAGATTAAGCTGGCTCAGACTACTCGTGTTGGCATGCCCATTGCGACCAGCTTACAACCGAATGCGTTCGCACGGTGGGTAAACAACAGTCGAGCCAAAACATGACTTCCGCTGCTCCGCCTAAAAGTGAAATCGTCGATTCGAACCTGCTGTTCCGTGCACGTGGTCTCACCAAGGTCTATCGCATGGGCGAGGTCGACGTGCATGCACTACGTGGCATCGACATCGATCTGCTGCCGGGCGAGTTCGTAGTGATTCTCGGCCCTTCCGGAAGTGGAAAATCGACATTGTTGAACATTCTAGGCGGGCTCGATGTGCCCACCGAAGGCACCGTAACTTACGCGGACCATGATTTAACAAATGCGGACGAATATGAGTTGACGCAGTATCGCCGCGAACATGTAGGTTTCGTTTTTCAGTTCTACAACCTGATCTCCGGGCTGACCGCGATTGAGAACGTGGCACTTATTGCAGACATCGCTCCAAATCCACTCGATCCCGGCGAGGCCCCGCGATTAGTTGATCTCTATGATCGCAAAGACCATTACCCGTCTCAACTTTCAGGCGGCGAACAGCAGCGTGTGGCCATCGCCAGAGCCATCGGCAAGCGTCCCGAAGTCCTACTATGTGACGAGCCCACGGGCGCGCTCGACGTGAAGACAGGTATCGTCGTGTTAGACGCGATAGCTCGCATTAATCGAGAGCTTGGAACACTCACGGCAGTCATCACGCACAATGCCTCCATCGCAAGTATGGCTGATCGTGTTGTCTATTTGTCCGATGGCCGGATCGCGGAAATCAAAACCAATACGACGAAGATTCCCGCCGCAGAATTAGTCTGGTAAGCGAATGCACTCATGAAGCCGCTCAATCGACTATTGATCACCGATTTGAAACGCATGTGGCGACAAGGGCTTGCCATCAGCGTTTTATTGGCGTGCGGTATCGCAACGTTTGTGATGTCGATGAGTTCCATGCGTTCTCTCGATAAAAGCATGGCGAAATACTATTCCGACTATCGCTTCGGCGATATCTTCGTCAGCCTGACGCGTGCTCCGAATCACCTGGCCGATCGCCTGACGGAGATTCCGGGTGTTGACCGTGTCGAAACTCGCGTGGTGCGTAGCGTCATCTTGGACGTGCCCGAGATGGCAGAGCCAGCATCGTGTCGTCTGGTTTCGATTAGCGACAGTCCCGACACGATGCTGAATGGAGTGGCGCTTTTGCGAGGCCGCCTACCCAACCCAACAGGCCGCGTAGAGGTCGTCGCCAGCGAGCAGTTTGCCGACGCGCACGGTTTTCAGCCTGGCGACAAGTTGGATGTCATCATGGGTGGCCGCAAGGAGCAATTGCACATCGTCGGCGTCGCAATGTCGCCTGAATTCATCTATGTAGCGCAACCCGGTCTGCTGCTGACGGACAACAGACGCTACGGAATCTTGTGGATGCACCGACGGCAACTGGAAGCAGCTTTTAATATGGAAGGCGCATTCAACGACGCGGTGATAACATTGCAGCCCAAAGCCTCAACCAAAGATGTGCTGTTCCATGTCGACAAACTCACAGCACCGTTTGGAGGAGCTGGCGCCTACGACCGCTCCGATCAGCCCTCGCATCACCGCGTAGCGGACGAGATGCATCAAACGAGTAGCATGGCGTTCGTCACTCCATCAATTTTTCTCGCTGTCGCAACATTTTTGTTCAATCTCGTCCTCTCGCGGATGGTACGGCAACAGCAAGAACAAATCGCCACACTACGAGCATTTGGTTTTCGCCCGCACGAGATCGGGGCGTACTACGTGAAGCTCGTGGTCATACTGGTAACTGCCGGTTGTATACTCGGGTGCCTCGCGGCGATTCCACTTTCGCGGTGGATCATCGATCTGTATGTCCGCTTCTTTCGGTTTCCAGTCGTGATCTACGACTTTGCCACCAGGGAAGCCATCTTCGCGTCGCTGATCGCATTTGCCGCGGCGTTGGCAGGTAGCTACTCGGCAATTCGACGCGCGACACGACTTCAGCCAGCGGTGGCGATGCGACCGGAAGCTCCCACCGCAGACCGCGACTCAATCGTAGAGCGACTGGGCTTGGGAGTCTTCTTGTCTCCGATCACCAGAATGATTGCCCGTCGTCTGGAAACAAACAAACGCTCGACGGCATTTTCGGTACTCGGAATGGCGATGGGGCTGTCGGTGTTGGTGCTGGGTTCTTTCTTCCAAGATACGATCGGATATGTCACGGAGGTGCAATTTGAGCGTGCTCAACGTCAAGACGTGACGCTAACGTTTTACGAAACGACCTCCCCGCACTCGCTGCATGACGTCGCGCATCTTCCGGGCGTCACACGGGCTGAGCCCTTTCGGTCCGTGCCGGTTCGATTGCGAAACGGTTCGCGCGACCATCGTTTGGCACTGATGGGACTCGAAGAAATGCCGGAACTCTTTCGAGTGCTTGACGACTCGCAGCAGCAAGTTTCGCTGCCGCCGATCAGAGGCATGACGATCTCCAAAAAACTGGGCGAGATACTCGACGTAGGTCCTGGCGATGAACTGATTGTGGAGGTTTTGGAAGGAAAACGTCAAACACTGACGGCCAATGTCGCAAGGACCTTTCCCGATTACACAAATCCAGGAGCCTACCTGAACCGGCACGAACTTCATCGCTTGATGGAAGAAGGCGAGCGGCTTTCGGGTGCATTTCTATCGGTTGATCCTCAGTGTCTGGACGATCTGTACGCCGAAGTGAAGCAGACGCCCATCATCGCAGGAGTGCTCGACAAGAACGCCGCTCACAAGAACTTCGTCGACACGGTTTCTGAAAACACGTACGTGATGCGGATGGTCAATTCAGTTTTCGCGGGGATCATTGCGTTTGGAGTCATCTACAACTGCGCCTTGATTGCGCTCGCCGAGCGCAGTCGTGACTTGGCAACGCTGCGAGTCATGGGTTTCACGCGAGGAGAAGTTTCGCACATATTGCTGGGTGAATTGGCGATCATTACGTTGCTGGCGATTCCGGTGGGACTACCGATTGGCTACAGCTTTGCGTACTTCGCGACACTGGCACTCGATACAGAGACGCACCGCTTTCCACTGGTCGTGAGCCGTGCGACGTATGCCGAATCGACGATGGTTTTGCTCGGTACAGCGATGGCGTCAGCTCTGTTCGTCAGACGGATGCTCGATAGGCTCGATCTGATTGCTGTGTTGAAAGTAAAAGAATGAATAAGAACAATGCAATGAAGCGTTTTAGGACCAAGCTCCCGTGGCTACTCGCGGCCGTTGTCTTGGGGACGATGTTGCTGTACGGATTCTTGCCAGAGCCGGTGTCCGTGGACTTGGTGAAAGTCCAACGAGGCCGATTGGAAGTGACGGTCAACGATGACGGGGAGACCCGGATTCGAGAGAAGTATATTGTTTCGGCGCCAGTCAGCGGCAAGCTGCTGCGAGTTCAACTTCACGCAGGCGACGTAGTCGAACGCGGCGTAACGGAACTGGCTCGAATTGAACCAAACGCGCCGGTGTTACTCGATGCCCGAACTCAAGCCGAATCCGAGGCAAGGTTAAAAGCATCCGAAGCAGGCTTCGAGCAGGCAGAAGCAACTCTCGCGCGGGCGAACGAACAGCTGAAGCTTGCAGACCACGAATACGATCGAGCGAAACAGCTTTCCGAAAAACAG
>JAGQPC010000385.1 GCA_020426925.1 Planctomycetales bacterium
CGGAGGACGCCGATAGCGAAGGTGTCGAAGGAAAGTTCTACGTTTGGTCGCCCGACGAAGTTCTGGAAGTGTTGGGTCCCGAAGCGGCCGAACGGTTTTGCTACGTTTACGATGTCACGGAAAGCGGCAACTTCGAAGGTCACAGCATTCTCAATCTTCCGAAGACGATCGCTAAATGCGCGGCAGCCAAAGGGTGGGACTTGGATGAGCTAGAACGAGAACTCGCCGAATCACGTTCGAAGCTGTTGGAACGCCGCTCGACTCGCATTCGGCCAGGTAAGGATGACAAGGTGATCGTCAGTTGGAACGGGCTGATGATCCACGCGATGGCAAAAGCGGCTGCCGCTTTCGATCGAGCCGACTACCGCGACGCCGCGATTCGAGCGGCAAACTTCATCCGAACTCAGATGACGGATTCAGACGGAAGACTGCTGCACACATGGCGTCACGGAACAGCCAAACTGTCCGCGTACGTCGACGACTACGCAACGTTGGCAAACGCTTTAGTAACGCTGTACGAAGCAACTTTCGACGAACAGTGGATCGCATGGGGCGTGTCGCTCATGGACTTCGTCTTGGACAAGTTTCAGTCGGACAACGGCACGCTCTACTGCACGGCCGACGACCACGAAAAACTGATCACTCGAACCGTCGACATGCATGACAGCTCGGTACCAAGCGGCAACGGAATCTCAGCGACCGCTCTGGTTCGCCTGGGGCGCTACTGCGGCCGATCCGATTTGCTCAAAGCAGCTCACAAGATCATCAACGCGGCAGCTCCAATCATTGAAGCAGCGCCCTCGGCCGCGGGGCAGATGATGATCGCTGCCGACATGCTGATTGAACCTGGCTACGAGATTGTCATCTGCGGCGGCGATGATAGAACGGCGGACGATGAACTGCTACACACGATTCGCACTAGATTCTTACCGCATTGTTCGGTGCTGTACCGGCCAGCTACCGACATTGAATCGGCAGGCCCCGCGTCGCATTTTTTTGAAGCACGCAGAAATTCTAACGGCGAAATCACGACCTACATCTGCCAAAACCAAACTTGCGAAGCGCCGATCATTGGCATACAGGCTGCTATCGCGCGAATTGAAGAGTTGTCGTCACACCAAAGTTAAACCAAAAGGCATTCACTTGAGTCGCAATCGCAAGACAACAGAATCTTGCCGATTAGTGGCCGTGCGTTGTGGAAGTGTGACGGAACAGCAGCTGGCACGGTTTTGGTAAGGGAAATATGGCCGGATAGCACAGACAGATTTCGCTACACCGCGAGCCGTGCCGGTGGCTCGAACTAGTAGTCTTCCCAATCCAAACCGAGTTCGGCGAGCTGCCGACGAATGGCGGGAATATCCCAGACGTACAACGATCCATTGTGTACGCCGAATGCGATCAACTTGCCGTCCGGTGTAAAGCATTGCGGCGATATGGACGTCTCTTCGGCAATGTTCAGCCAAGCGACTTCGCGTCCGGTTTCCGGAATCACCAGCCGAACCCGGTGCCCCTGAACAGCCATCAGTTGCGAACTCGAATCGAACGCGACTTGAGCACACCCTCGGCCCTCGACCGGTCCGGCCGATGGTGCCTGCTCCCATGATCCAATTCGGAACAGCCGCACGCTTTCCGGGAATCCACTCGACCCCACGGCGATCCATTTTCCGTCGGGGCTGAATTGAGGAAACCCTTCTCCTTGCCACAGATCGATGATTCTGTTGCCAGAAGCAGCATCCCATACCGTTACGGTGTCAGCCGCCTGATCATGGTTGACACCCCAGCTAACGCTACCCGTTGCTACATACGTTCCGTCGGGACTTGCTGACACGAAGTTTACACAGTACTGCGCTCCCAGTTCGATGGCTCGATACTCTGTTCGATCCGTGTTGTCTTGCCGGAACAAATGTGCACCGGTATTACAAACGTCTTTCTGCCACGGTGTCACGATCACTCTGCCATCGGCGCTGGCGTCCCATTGTTTAACGCCAGAAAAAAATGTCGGATCAGCTTCGGCGGGTTGTTCGTTCAGTTTAATCGCGTCACCCACGATGATCCTGTGGCTAGTGTCAGGCGAAACGGGCCAACGAGCGACTCCTTCTGGTGGCCCTGCGTGAGTTAGCAACGATCCATCTGGCTCGAAGACCAGTGGTATGCGATGCCCAGGTATGACTGCCAACTCTTCAAATGTGTGCAGGTCGAACAACACAGTCCCTCGCTTTGACGTAGCCGCTAGCATGCGACCGTCGCGGGACATCACAGCACAAGGAGATCCTTCGTTCAACGGCGAGTCGAGAGCGATCCGCCGTAATTCCAAACCATCGGCATGTCGCAGGAAGCGAACTTGAGGATACGCAGCGTTGCAGCTGGCATAGATCTGATCGTCAGCACTGAAATGAGCCGTCGGCTGTCCTCCTTCCGAAATATCCCAAATGAGCTGTCCAGCAGGAAAATCCCAAAGTTGATAACGGAATAACGCCCGCGTCACGAATCGATCGCCTCGATGATTAAACACAATGCCGTTTAACCAATCGGTGTTGGGCCGAACTAGGGACGCGAGTTCTTGCTGAGCGTCAACATCCCAGCGGTAGATTTCTGACCCCGATCCTGATTCGTCACACGCAAAAACCTGCGATCCGTCCGGACTCCACGCATGCGGTATTGCGTTCTTGCGATCCCAACGAGCTACTTCGTCACCTGTATCCCACCTGACGATTCGCATACCCGCTGGATCGACGACGACAACCTGCGGTTGAGTGGGATGAAAGACCAGTCGCCAAGTTTGATTCGGCTCACTGACCGCGGACTCATCACTGCCCGAAGCTAAATTGAAGATGTGCACCTTCGCGGCCGAAGTCTGTGCTGCATTGTCGCCGTCCGACGCATTGTGCAACATTACACCGAGATGTTTACTGTCGGGCGTAAACGACGTAACACCAACGATTCGCTCCGACAACTCGAATGCCAGTTTCGGCTCAGGGCGCGAGACGTCCCAGATTCGCAACGTGTCTTTTCCAGCCGCCGTTCCTCGATGCTGCAAGTATTTTCCGTCGGGACTAAAAACGACAGCGTCTAAGTTGGCAAATTCAAATTCGAGACCCGGGCAGGGCAACCGACCAATCAGATGATGATCATCGACGCAATGGATCGAGACCGTACCGTCAGAATTTGCCCGCGCATACCGATTCAGTGCCGGGTCGAAATCGATGAAAACGCTTCCCACGGGAAATGCATCAACGAGCTGCGCGTATTCCTGGTCTGGTGTGCAAATCGCAGCAATGGCCTCGTCGCGCAGACGCGCAAAGTGACTGTCCGGTAACTTCAAATCGCGGGCAAGCGTTACCGCTTCGCGCACCACGGCCAACGCTTCGAATCGGCGCCCGATCTTAACGCCTCCCATCCAGCGCGCGTGTGCTCGAGCCACCAGCGCATCGAACAATTGCTCGCGTGCTTCGCGCTGAGCAACCTCGGTGAGATGAAGCTGGTTACGGATTCTAACGGAGTCCACCAAAGACAAGACCAACACCACCATAAGCAACGTCGCCGCGATGCCCGTCATCCCGGCCAACGCCTTGTTCCGTCGACACCATAACCACGTATGCTCCCATGTGCTCAGCTGCCGTGCAGAAATCGGTCTGCCAGTCAGGTAGCACTCCAAATCAGAAGCCAGCGCACTAGCGCGCGGATAGCGATGAGTCGGTTCACGCGACATGGCCTTGAGAACGATCGTTTCCAAGTCGCCCGGAATAGCTGGATCAATACGGCGCGGGGCCAGTGGCGACACGTTCAAGATTCGGTCCATCAGCCGAGCACGCGTGGCAGCAGCGAAGGCCGGCCGC
Source organism: Planctomycetales bacterium (assembly GCA_020426925.1). Lineage (GTDB taxonomy): Bacteria > Planctomycetota > Planctomycetia > Pirellulales > Pirellulaceae > JAGQPC01. The sequence continues at coordinate 3,837 of JAGQPC010000385.1, forward strand.
GACGTAAGGATCTCATACAGAGTAACGCCCAGACTGTAGACGTCACCGCGCGGATCGACGTGACCTTCAAACCGTTCTGGCGGCACGTAGCGCAACGTGCCTACGACATCTCCCGGGGACGTTAGTTCGTCCTGCCCCGCGACTTGCGCCAAACCGAAGTCAGTCACCCACACCGTGCCGCGGGAATCTACCAACAGGTTCGAAGGCTTGATGTCCCGATGAATCACTCCCGCGTCGTGAGCATAAGCCAACGCGTCGGCGACTTGTTTGCCCAGCAGAGCGATTTGCCGGAAACGCGCTGATCGTGAACTGCTGTCCTCGCAGGCCTCACGACGCATGCGCGAAAGCACAAGTGGTTCGGAAGGTTGCTCGGTACTGTTCGGCGCGAGCGACGACTTGCTCAGTTCTTCTGTTGGATCATTCGCAAGCGACGGCGATGGCGAGGTTGGTTGGAGTTCTTCGAGCAGTACGCTCAGAGGCTGGCCATCGATAAACTGCATGGCAAAGTACTGCACGCCTTCTGCTTCGCCCACTTCAAAGATCGGGACGATGTTCGGATGGTGCAAGCCTGCGGTAATGGTTGCTTCGCGTCGAAACCTTTCCGCTTTCCTCGAATCTGCGACGATTGCTTTTGGCAGCACTTTGAGCGCCACGCGTCGCCCGAGTGTTTCTTGAAATGCTTCGTAGACGACGCCCATGCCGCCTCGGCCAAGTTCCCGCACAATGCGAAAATCTTCCAGGCGGTTTTCTCCTAAATGCCACGAAGAATAATCGTCAGACGAAAAAAGACTTGTTGATGCCTGAGGCGACTCCATCAACGTCAACGTCTCGAAAATCTCGCGGATGTCGGCAGCTAGATCAGGATGCCGCGCGACGTATTCCTCAACGGAAGGTGATTCGCCTTGACGCAATCGTTGAGTGAATTCGTGGGCCAAGTCGCTAAGTTGAGATTCGGCGTCGGGGATTTCACGAGGCGGATCGTTCATAGGAAGGCAACACGCGGTCCGACGGCCGCTCGGTCAGATGCGAAAGGCAGACAATCCACCGGGAAGCGACGCTAGGATGCCGCGCAGTCGTCTGATGGCTCGCACGTATCGCATACCCGCCGCCTTTTCCTCGATTCCCAACACCACAGCTGTCTCGACTGGAGTCAGCTGTTCAAAATGCCGCAGGACCAAAACATCGCGGTCGATCGCGTCCATCGACTCTAAAGCTTCCTGTAACTGATCCTGCAATTCTTCTCTCGCTGCGGCGTTGCTAGGAGAAGTTTGGCTATCAAGGAACAGCGAAGAGAGTGCTTCACTGGTCGTTCCAGCCATGCCGCACTGCGAATCATGCGCTTCGCGGCGAGCGTCTCGCATTTTCGTTCCCAGATGCCGCCGGTGCAATTCAAAAAGTTTGTTTTGAGCCAAAGCTCGCAGCCAAACGTAAAACGGAAGTTTGGGATTTCTCCAATAGTCGGGTAGGTGCCGCCAGGCCTCTGCATAGATTTCCTGAGTCACGTCATCTGCATCAATCCGTCTGTGCACACGTCGGTCAAGCCGGATTGCTATGAACCGGCTCAGCCGCGGCACGTTTTCCGTCAGCAGTACTGCCCAACTAGCTGTGTCACCAGCAGCAGCTGATTCTATCAGTCGAATCGAGTCGTCTGTATCCATCTTTCGAAAACGTGCGTAGGTTAAACAAGTCAATGGCTGCTTCCTGCCGGTACTTTGCGGCTTCCTTCTCGATCCCGAAAGCACAGCCAAATTTTTCGGTTACTGATCTGTACTCCTGCGCAATTAGTCCATTGTAGCGTGCGTAGCCACCAGCAGAAATCAATTCTGTGATGCCGTGACTTGTGCGCGCTTACATCCCCGAAATCGGAGGTGTTTAGAAAATGCAAGGTACTTGAAAGCTAATGAGCGTGAGTCGAGTGTTGTCTAGAAAAATTCCCCATGGCCACCGGCCTTGCATTTAATGAAACGGAAAAAATTAAGATGAAGATTTATCGGTCACGTGTTTTGGCTGTCGTTGTTTTTGTATTGCTGGCCCGACAGATTTCTCATGCGGATGTGACAGTCACCGCAGTCGGAACACCTACATTTGATTTAGTGGATTGGCATCTGTACGCTGCGCCAACAGACGGATCGTTTCAGGCTTTGTACCCAAACCACTTCCCTCGCGTAGTCCATTCCGGCTTCGAACACGAGCTGTCCGATGGGCTTGCCTTGACCGGTTACGCCGCGAACGACGTCTATTCAACGTCGGATTTCACTGATCCAAATGCTGTCCACCTCGGCTACGCCTTGGTGCCCAAATCAGATGCTCCAGCAGGATCAACGCAGGACTATGCCAGCGGGCCAACCATTCCTAACGGGATCTTGCCGATTACCGCCGCTGGCGACGCCTATGTCAATGGGACGCTGTTTGAAGCTGGACCTGGTGCGTTTGGCACACCGCTACCTCCCATTGATGGGTTTGACGGACGCAGCCATTTTGTCGTAGATCACTGGGACAACAATACGTTTGCCCGCCCTGATCTCGAGAGTTTAGTTGGCGATTACGAGTACCGAATCGCAGTGCGCGACGTGAACAACAATGGTTACGACATCAGTGCTAAATTCGCCGTCGTGCCCGAACCGACCACACTGGCACCGCTCGGGTTGGTCATCGCGAGTCTGGCCGGTTGGGTCCGACGCAGCCCCCGATAGACTTGCCGCGAACGTCGTCGTTCGCATCCCTGTAGATTCGCCCAATGATTCCACGGTCACTCTCGTCCAGGTGCGAGGTGACCGCGCGGACATTTGGGCGAACTCCACAGCAATCCAACTGTGGAGAACACGTCTATGACATTCAATTTGAAATCAGAAAGCACAACCCAATTGACACACGCCTTTGACCACGAGACTTCGCGAAGGCGACCGCACAACAACGGCCGATCAATGCCCCTATCATTGCGGTTCGAATCACTTGATTCCCGCGAACTGTTGGCTGCCGACGTTTTGTACATCGCAGACGGCGGTACAGATTCCGTTCAGAGTTTTGACGCCAGCACCGGAGAATATTTGGGCGAATTCGTGGCGCCGGCTGCGGCTGGTTTGCACGGTCCGGGTGGCATGATCTTCAATCGCGACAGCCTGCTGGTTGTCAATCAAAACGTCAACACGCCTTTCAACGGCGAGGTGCTGCGATATGACTCAGCGACAGGCGCAGCTCAAATCCCGTTTGTGTCGCAGGACAGTGCAGGCGCACCATTTGCGCCGCGGGGTGTTGTGATTCGAGACAACGTCATCTACGTAGCGGACTTTGAAGGCACAACTCATCCCAATATTTCCAAATTCGATGCGGCGACCGGAGCGTACATTGGTGAGTTGGTTCCAACCGGTTTCGACGCTGAGTTCCGTCCACGAGGCTTGGTATTTGGACCCGACGGCGGGCTGTTCGTCACCGTGTTCAGTGAGGGCTTGTTCGAAAGCGCGGACCCACCTGGCTACGTTCTGCGTTTTGATATCAAGACAGGTGCCTCGCGAGTCGTTGCCTGGAACGATGGGAACGGAGTACCCGGCGAAGGTGAAGTCAGTAATCTGCACAATCCGGAAGGGATCACGTTTTCTCCGAACGGCAGCATTTATGTCACGAGCAACTTCGGAAGCCAGACGACAGAAAACACCCACATTATCGTGATCGACCCGGCCACTGGTCACCAGCTGAACGAAATCGAACTTGACCCTCGCACGCTCCCCGAAAACCCGACCATTGTCGTGGCTCAAGCCTTTGTGTTCGGGCCGTCGGACAAACTATTCATTCCGCTAACAACTGTTTCGCTAAATGATGGCGTCAAACTCGGCGGTCTATGGACATATGATCCGGCAACCGATGAACTGGCTACCTTCATTGCTCCATCGCTGTTCGCTCCGGTGCTTCAATTTCCCGAGTACCTGACGTTCCAGCAAACGAATCCGGCGACGCTGGCCTATCAACCGTGGCACAACTTCCACGACTCTTTGGACGTTGATCGCTCCAGCGCCATCGTGCCGCGAGACGTGCTGCTAGTCATCAACGAGCTGAATCATCGAACCGTTTCAACCACAAGCGGCAAATTACAACGCAGCCGAGGAACGTCCGAGTTTTACTTTGACGTCAGCGGCGACGGTTTCGTCACTCCAATCGACGCCTTGTTGGTGATTAACTATCTCAATCGCCCCGCCGATGCAGCATTGGTCGCGACGGCTCGACCGCAGTCTTCATCGACTGCTACCGCCACGGAAACCTTGGGAGCAGTTGATGTTCGCTTCGCCGCCGCGATCGATGGATACTTTTCAACCGACTCACGGATTGCACGCAGGGAAACTGCAAACTTCACGACTATCTATAAGACAAGGCAAGTCTCGCAAGCGTACGAATTGTGATCTACCTGGTCAGTCATTGATCAACGGTCGTCGGGAAGCAAGTCCGGCCGAAGGAGGACTGGGTGCTCTGGAACACCGCGGCAGCATATCGAACGAGAGATTCTGCAACGACTGTACGTTCAGCACCGGCTACGTGACGATCTGCAAAGATTTACCGCTCGATTTTCCTTGCACAATGCTACGGCGCACCGTTTGCCATGCGATTGTGACAAATACCAGATTTCGCACCAAGGATCCTGCTTTTCTGGTTGGCAGGAACGCCGGCGCACAATTGATTGTTCGCCGTCAAGTCAGTTAAGGAGTTAGTTGAAGTTGGACGAGCAACCCGAGCTGTCACCGGAACTAGGTCTACGTCGTGAGGTCCAGTATGAATACTCAAAGGACTTCCTGCCCGTTTTGGAGCATTTGAATTGCTCCATTCTGATATCCACCTATTCTGCAGGTAAGGTTGTATGCGTAGGCAGTTACGAAGGCAAATTGGATCTTTCGTTCCATAACTTCGAACAGGCAATGGGAATGGCGGTTTCTACGCAGCTGGCCGTGGGGAGCCGAAACCAAATTTGGTTCCTGCACAATGGAGACGATCTTGCGGCCAAAATTGAGCCGGCTGGCAAGCACGATCTGTGTTTTTTGACTCGAAGCGCTCACATGACTGGAAACATCCACGTTCATGAAATGGCTTGGTCACGGGATGGCCAGCTTTGGGTTGCCAACACGCTCTTTTCCTGCCTGTCGACCCTGCGCGATGAGTACAGCTTTGTTCCTCAGTGGCGTCCCAAGTTTATTACTCGTTTGGCCGCGGAAGATCGATGTCATTTGAACGGCATGGCGATGGAAAATGGTCGCCCAAAGTTTGTTACGGCGATGGCGCCGTGTAACGAACCGGCGGGATGGCGACCGACGAAGGCGGATAGCGGAATTGTGATTGATGTCGATTCGAATGAAATCGTATCGCAAAACCTGTGCATGCCGCATTCTCCTCGGCTGAAGAATGGAAAGCTGTTCGTGTTGAACTCGGGGCTGGGCGCGTTGGACTGCGTCGATTTGGACTCGGGACAACGAGAGACCGTCGACACGATGCCAGGTTACACTCGTGGCCTAAGTTTCAGCGGCCAATTTGCTTTTGTCGGACTGTCACGCATTAGGGAAACATCAATCTTCGGTGGAATTCCAATTGCAGAGCGGCGAGATGAACTGCGTTGCGGCGTTGTCGTTCTCGATTTGGTTACTGGACGCAGTGTCGCATATCTCGAATTCAAAACAGGCGTCGACGAGATCTTCGACGTTCAAGTTCTACCGGGAGTTCGCACGCCGATGATCGAAGGCCCCTATCCGGAACAAGATGAACGTCAGCCCGTCTGGGTTGTCCCGTCCGAAAAGTACCCGGCGCGAAGTCGCGCCGTGACCGCGTATTCGACGATCCGTGGATTTGACTAGCGCGGCCTAAGCTATCGCGTTTCTTTCGACTCAGTCAGGTCTCGTCGGCTCAGTAGCTCAATTG
>JAGQPC010000386.1 GCA_020426925.1 Planctomycetales bacterium
GAAGACTCAGCAAATTCGCACCGTTCGTGCAGGAGATGGATTCTTGTCCCAGTCGAGTTCTTGGGCTCATTTTGGGCTGGGGCAAACGACCACGGATTTAGAACTCTCGGTTAGGTGGCCTGGCGGGGCGACCGAAACATTCTCGGGCCTTCAACGCAACACTCGCTACACGATTACTCAGAATCAGAAACTAAGCATTGAAGCACCGACGATCGTTGATAGTTTGGCGCCTCCACCTGTTCGCGAAGCGACCGAACCCGGCATGAACGGATTTTGGGTGGCGAATCGAATTCCGTTTCCCAATCTGCAGTACACCGATAACTCGAGAAGCAATCATGACCTCGTCGAACATATCGGCAATCCGGTGCTTGTGAATTTGTGGGCAACGTGGTGCGAGCCTTGTATCGAAGAGCTAACAGAATTTGCTCAACATCGCAACGAAATAGATGCGAACAGTGCGACCGTTCTGGCGCTGAATGTAGACGGTCTTTCGCTCGACGGCGCGAGTTCATCAACTGCCGACCCGAGTGATGTTCTTAAAGCAATCGGTTTTGACTTCCCGCAGGGAGTCGTCCATCAAGACGGACTTGCGAAGTTGGAGGTACTTATCGAGTACCTTTCGTCGCGCCGTTCAAGCTTGTCGCTTCCGACGAGTTTTTTAGTTGACCAGAACGGCAATGTCGCAGCTATCTATATGGGGAAACTCAGTTGGCAACAACTTGCGCAAGACCTGTCGTTACTGCGTTCAAAGACTGACCGCCAGTTGACAAGGCTTACTCCTCGGCCCGGTCGATGGCTCGCCGACCCGCGTCAAGTCGATCGAGCAGCCTACCTGAGCGACTACGCGACGAAGTTCGCGTTGAATGGACTCGAGGACGAATCGCAGCGACTGTTTAAGCTGCTCCAAAACCAAGGCGGCGTGACAAGTGCGACGGATCACTACAACCAGGCAAAATCAGCGGCTCAGCAAGGTCGCGTTCAGGAAGCGATCGGGCATTATCGCGAGGCGATTCGGCTGAATCCAAACTACGGCCAAGCACTCACGGGGCTCGGAGCACAGCTTCTGATGCAAAAGCAGATTGACGAAGCTCAGCAACTTTTTGAAAAGGCTCTCAAAATTGATCCGAATCACGCTACCGCGCTGATTAATCTTGCAATGATCGACCAATCTCGTGGAAACGTTGACAGTGCGCTTCGACGGCTGAGAACGGTCGTCAGTCGCAATCCGGACTACGTTGCCGCACTCGTGAATTTAGGATCGCTGTTGGCATCGATAGAGCAATACGACGAAGCGATCCAATATTTGTCGAAGGCTGTGACTTTGGATCCGCGGCAGCTGGTGGCTCATCTCAATTTGGCCAACGCTTACTCCGCAACCAATCGTTTTGACGAAGCCAAGCAGCATTACCTGAGCGTTCAACAACTGAATCCTCGTATGCCGCACGTGCATTTCGGTCTTGGGATGATGTATGCCAAGATGAATGAACATGCCGATGCGGTGAACTCGCTTCGAAACGCAATTTCGCTTGGAGGTGCAAATGCACGAACGTATCTGGAACTTGGCCGGTCGCTTGTCGCAGTAGGGCAACAAAAAGCCGCCGCAGAAGCATTTGAGCGTGTATTGGAACTTGATCCAAAAAACGACGCGGCACGGCAAGCGATAAGTTCGCTCACGAATTAACAATTTACGATGTTGACTGTCATAGAGTCTCTGTTCCAATAGTGAAAATGCGGCAGCCTACGCGTGCGCTGGCACGGGAAACAGCGGCTGTTCGGCACATTGCAATGTTGGCTTTGGAGCGAGTACTCATGACCTTGAAGAAATCACATCTAATGACTGTGATCGCAAGTCTACTGATTTGCGGCGGAGTGAATGCGAATGACATTCACCCAGACAGCGAATTCGTAAATGCCGGCCCGGCAGCAAATCCCGTTGTCATCGACGGCAATCTTTCCGAGTGGAGCGGCGGCAACGCAGTCGTTAATCCACAATTCTCAATTCCCAAGGGATCTGGCAACGCAGGATCTTATGTCATCTTTGAGTCGAACGGAGCCGATTGGACCGGCACGGACGATCAAAGCTCAAATCTGCAAATCAGCTACGATTCTGACAACGTCTACATCGGGCTCGTCGTTACCGACGAATACCATGAAAACGCAGCGAACAGCGCTTGGAATGGCGACACCGTTCAAATGATGGTCGCCAACGGTGCTCGTGATGCTCAAGTCGGGCTCTACAACTATGCACTTGGTGGAATTGACGGCGGATTGGGCAGTGTCATCGTCAACCACGAAGCGGGTCCTGGTGGCACAGAAGCCGTTGTTACCAGAGACGCAGGTGCGTTGCAAACGACATACGAAATCAAGCTTCCCAAGGCGGCACTCGGGCTGAGCGAATTGACCGTGGGCACTCAGTTTGGACTCGGTATGGCGATCAACGATGGCGACCAAGCTATACCTGGCCAAGGCGGCTGGGGAGGCCTCGGTGCTCATGCGATTGTGTTCGGCAAAAGCCCAGGTGAGACGGCGCTAGTAACACTAGTTCCAGAACCGGCGGGGGTTGGCTTGGCAGCAGTAGGCGCATTTGCAGCATTGATGCTACGACGTCGACGATAACGCGTCGCCGTAGAAATAGTTCAGCAAGCAAAAGCCCCTCGAAATCGAGGGGCTTTTTTGTTGGTTGGAGCTTTGCGTGCTGGACGCCCGCGTCAACTCCGACACAGGCCAACACTCTCCTTGCGGCTAAACTGAGAATTTTCGGAAAAACAAAAAAGTCCATGACACACTTTCTGCTAAGTGGACATCTCCTAAGTGTAAGCGGACCGCACAAACGAACTTTCTGCTAAATCACTTAACTTGGGAGACTTGAAAATGACTAAAGCAACCACAGCTATCTTTGCTACGACCATCATCGCAGGATTGTGCTCGTCGACCTACGCTGGTCACCGAATCGAATGCAAACCTGCACCTCGCCCCGCACCTAAAGTCGAGGTTCAAGATCAGGTTTGGTATCGTCCCGTCGATCCTAAGCCAGCCTACGACATCAGCCGACCGAACTTGCCCAGCGGCACTACGGTCACGTTTTTCGCACCATTCCTGGGAACAGAACGCGGTTGTGTCTTCTTTCTCTACGAAGGAGTGAGCTGCAAATGTGAAATAGTGGACTGGCAGTGTGAGTCTGTCACAGCAGTCATGCCAAAGTTGGGACTCGACGGTCCTAAGAACGTGACAATTCGTATCGTTCAGCCGGACGGAGTGATTAAAAAGGAAATCCCAGTCCTTTACGTGCCGCAGCCAACGATCATTGTGCACTCAAACACGATTCCGCAACCGCTGCCACCGGCAGGCACATCAGCACCAACGACCTACGCTGCACCAGTTCAACACGGGGCTGTCTCGGTGCAACAACCTGTTCAACAGTGATAACAAGGTCTTCTTCTCACTGCAGACTCGGGCCAAGAAAAGAACTCTGAAGGCGGCCGAATCATTCGAGCCGCCTTTTTTTGCGTAATGGCTTGCCGACGGACCTCGCCGTTGGCGATAATTGATTGCCGAGCGTACTAGATCCCACAATCAACGGCGCTCGCACAATAAGTTCTCACCGGCTTAGGGAGGGGAAGCGTATCCCGATGGTAAATCCGTCGTCAAGTTGGTGGCAATCGTTTGGGGCACGTGATGAATGCGAATACTTCTTTAACGCTGTTAGGGCGTATGAAGGCCAACGACCATCAAGCTTGGCTTGATTTTGAAAAGCTCTACAGCCGACTCATTCGGTACACGCTCGCCAAGTCATGGTTAAGCAATGAAGAGATAGAAGATCTTGAGCAGGACGTTAAGATTGTCGTCTCTCAGCGCTTGAAGTCTTTCGAACACAACGGGCGGCCAGGAGCTCTGCGGACTTGGCTTAGGCAAATTGCCGTCTATCATCTTAAGTCGTATGGTCGTCGCCAGAGCCGAAGGCCGGACGAGAAGACGGAGAGCAATTCGTATTTGCAAGCAGCCGCAGAACTCGATAACCCACATAGCGTTCTGACGCAATTGTGGCACAAGGAATGTGCAGCCGCAGTGTTGGATTCTGTCGAAGATAGATACGGATCAGACGCTCGTGAAATACTCTACCGACGGGCGGTGCTGAATCAGCCCGTTCGCGAGGTCGCTGAGTTTCTGCGGCTTGAAGAGGGCGCCGTTCGCAACCGGCAATCTAGGATCATGAAATTCTTAAGGGAGACGGGACTGGAAGACTAACCTGCAATCGAGTGGGCACCGATGGACAAGACCAAACATATTCCGCTGGAAGTGCTCCGCGCCTACGCCCACGGCCATACCGAATCGCTGGGCGAAGAGGAAATTGTCGAGGCGCACCTTGCCCATTGCCAAAAATGCAGCGACGAGTTCGATCGCGTCGATCTACCGATAAGCGTTCTTGGACCTGTCCCCAGCCCCAACATCCAGACCACGAATGCCGAAAGTGGCGATGTTCTAGAGAGATTTCGCTTCGATACACTGATTGGCGAAGGCGGAATGGGCGTCGTCCACCGAGCCTTCGACCGTCGGCTCCAAAGAACCGTTGCTGTCAAACGCATCAACCCGCAGCATGTCGATGCAGAGTACCTGAAACGCTTCGAAGAGGAAGGGAAATCGGCAGCCCAACTCGTTCACCCAAACATCGTGATGATCCACGATGCCGTCACCATCAGGGCCACGCCACACCTTATCTTTGAACTGGTGGAAGGCTCCGATTTGGCGGAAATTCTTAAAAAAGAGACGATGTCTCCAAACGCCACGGTGCGGCTTGTTGAGCGATTGGCGCGAGGAGTCGCCTACGCCCATGAAAAAGGAGTGATCCATCGCGATCTGAAACCGGCCAACATTCTCATTCAAAAGGATGGTCGTCCAAAGATCGCCGACTTTGGTCTTTCGACCAGAATTCAAACGGCTGATCGGCAAAGAGGATCCGGCTCAGCGCCCTACATGTCACCAGAACAGGCCAAGGACGGCCACGTCGATACTCTTACCGATGTCTATTCACTCGGCGTCATCATGTTTGAGTGCGTGAAGGGTTGTACTCCATTCTCTGCGGAAACAAGAGCGGAAACACTCGAACGCGTCATCAACGACAATCCGCCGACACCGGGCATCGACCAGGACTTCGACACAATCTGCCTCAAGTGCCTCGAAAAGGCACCGGACGATAGATACGCCGACGCCGAAGCATTAGCACGTGACCTGCGGAGATACCTTGATGGATTTCCGAGCGAACATCGGAAAGTTCACTGGACAGAATCGGCTTGGATGCTCGCAAAACGCAATCCATTGGTTGCCACGATTGCTGCAATTCTGTCACTTTCAACCGTCGCTTTTACTGTGATCCTAGCGGTTGCCTACGCCAGGCTCGACGTCGCCCATCGTGACCTTGATCAGGCCAACACGAAAATGGCGCGGCAGATTTACGCAGCAAATCTGACCGATGCGCAACAACGAATCTATTTTGAGCCGTATCTGTTCCCGCAGCAGCTGGAAGATGAAGATCTGTATTCGCCGGAGTTGCGAGATATCTTGTGGAACATTCTGCGCCACGGAACTCGAAAAATCGAGGAGTGGAACGTTGGCAATAAATGTTTCGTGGAGGTCGATTCTGTAGGCAGATTTGCCATCGTTGGTGACGATGATGGATTTCTGACGGTATTCAAATTCGGCCGCAAGCAGCCGATCGCTCGTCACAAACTGCACAGCAAACGTATTACCAGCGTTATACTTTCGCACGACAAGTCTCTACTCGTAACGACTGCCGAAGACAACAAGCTAGTCGTCTGTGATTGGCGGCAATTGAAGAATGGTGTCTTGCGTGTGACCGACTCACTTACTGTGGAGCCCTATGGCTTCGCAAATTGCGTCGCGATCTCGCACGATGGTTCTCATTTAGCAATTGGCCACACTATAGCAGACGGTCAAGGAACAATTGTTTTGTGCGTACTGAGGTTAGACGGTACAGTGTCCGAACCATTTCAGGTAATCCCTGCGCACGCTCACTCGGTGATGGCTGTTGAGTTTTCAACCGATGACACGCTCTTAGTAAGCGGATCCAAAGATAAGACGGTTCGCGGATGGCGGCGAGAACACCTAGGAAAGAAGTTTGACTCGTCGGCGACAGGAGTATTCGCATATCCCGTCAACGCACTTCACTTCGACAATGCGATTAGCAACAGAATCGTCGTGGCGACTAGCCAAAGTGTCGAGCTGCTGGACCCTGTGACATTCGAATCGGAATTGATCTTGGAGAGCATCGAGCAAACGTCCAGCTTGCATGTCTCGCCAAACGGACAAATCGCGACGACTCAACGTGACGGAGTCGCCAGACGGTTAGAAACGGCGTTTGATCGCAAAAGCGAGGTGTCGCGACTGTCGGCTGCTCCAGAGTCCACAACCACCAACCAAAATGGAAACTTCACGTCGACTCGCGTGCTGGACGATGGCAGCTTTGTGACAGCCGACGCTTCCGGAGCGATCATTCACTGGTCAGATCGCGTCGACTACGGGAAACAGTATGACGACGTTCACAACGGCCGGTCAATTCGTGCAATCGAGCATGTCGGTCATCAACATATTGTCTCCGCAGGCAGCGATGGCCGAGTGATGTTAAGTGATCTGTCGGGGCAACATGCGAATCGACAAATCGAACCGTCGCAAGGTGCAGGCGTTACGTTTGACCCACATGCAGAAGTAGAACATGCTGCGGTTGATCCTCTCGCTGGGCGAATTGCATGGTCACAATCTGGC
>JAGQPC010000387.1 GCA_020426925.1 Planctomycetales bacterium
CGAATGCAGTTCTCGACCATGATCACACTGCTGTCGACGATCAATCCAAAGTCAATCGCCCCCAGACTCATGAGGCTCGCCGTGACCCCCGTGTATCCCATTACGTTCGTCGCAAACAGCATCGACAGAGGAATCGCAAGAGCAACAATGATCCCCGCTCGCAGATTGCCCAGCATCAGCAGCAGCACAACAATGACCAGCATTCCACCTTCGGTCAGGTTTATGAGCACGGTCTTAAGTGTTCGGCCAATCAACGCCGCTCGGTCATACGTCACTTCAAGGCGAACACCATTCGGCAGCGTCGTTTCGATTTCCTTGAGCCGTTCTTTGACTTTGACGACGACTTCGCGCGAATTCTCGCCGATCAACATCATCACCAGGCCGGTCACAACTTCGCCACGACCATCACGTGTCACGGCGCCCTGTCTCGTCATGGGCTGGATGGTGACCGTGGCAATATCTTTCAGAAGAATCGGAGTGCCATCAGACTCGCGACGAATCACAACTGCTTCAATGTCTGTTTCGTCTTCAAGTAGCGAAACGCCGCGAATGAATCGTTGTTCGCCGTGGTGTACAACGTAGCCACCACCTGACGTGCTGTTGTTTTCCTGCAGTCGCTGAAACAGGAAGCCCATCGAAATGCCATAGCTGGCCATTCGATCGGGGTCTGGTTGAACCTCAAACGTTTTGTAGTATCCGCCGTGAGTGTTGATTTCGGTGACACCGCTAACGTGCCGCAGTTTAGGCGAAATATCCCATTCCAGGATCGTCCGCAGCTCCATCGGCGAGTGTTCCTTGCTGCGCACTTCGAACTGAAGGATCTCGCCCAGTGCCGTCGTCAATGGACCAACCGTGGGGGTGCCATATCCAGCGGGAATGTTGGCGGCGGCGTCCGGTATTCTCTCCGTAACGAGATTGCGGGCTCGATAGATATCGGTGCCTTCCTTAAACACGATCGTGACGACCGAAATCCCGAACTTGGATACACTTCGGAGCTCTTCGACGTCGGGCAAGCCACCCATCGTGTTTTCGACCGGGTAAGTCACATACCGCTCCACCTCGACCGGTGAAAGCGATCCTGCATCGGTCACGACCTGGACCTGTACGTTCGTCATGTCGGGAACGGCATCGATCGGCAAATGAACAGCCGAATACAGCCCGGCCGCCGCCATCAGTAGAGTGAGGATGATGACGAGGCCGCGGTTGATTAATGAGACTTCAATGATCTTCGTAAGCATGGTACGCGGCTATTAAACGTTTGCAGAACTGGAACGTGGCCGACGGTAGCGAAGGCTACCGGCACATTTCGGTGGGTGAAGAGGTTCTGAGCATCAGTCCTCTTCGCCCTGCAAAAGCAACTCCGATTTCAACAGAAACGCACCATTCGTTACGACCAACTGTCCCTCAGTTAGGCCGTTGGTCACTTCCACCCAATCAGCCGATGCCTGCCCAGTAGCGACATCAACGCGTTTGAAAACTCCATTCTGCATCTCAACGAAAACGAACTGCTGATCTTCGTGCTGAATCACCGATTCCGGTCGGACTGAAAGGGCGTTACGACTTGCGCCAATTGGAACGGTAACTCGCACAAACATCCCCGGCCGAAGTAAGCCCTCGTCGTTTTCGATGGATGCGACAAGCGGAACGGAATTCGTATCGGAGTGCACTTCGCGGCCGAAGTACCGGACACTGGCAACGAACTCTCGATCTTCCAACGCTGGCACGCGAACTGTGACCGCAATTCCAGACTTTAACGCGATGGTTGGCCAATCACTCTCCCGAATGCTCGCCTCAACGTACAGTGAATCTGTATTGGCCAGCACAAGCAAACAGTCACCACGATCCACTCTCTCTGCGTTTGCATAGGCATAGGATTCAATGGAACCGGCGAACGGCGCCCTGACCTCCAGGCGTGACAAGGCATCTTCGCCAGACAGGTTTGCAGTCTCGCGATCTTCCTTGTAACCGAGAAGTCCTTCGAGCGATTGCCACGCAAGATCAAGCTGACGTTCAGCTTCGGCGGCCTCGGCCTCGGCCTTCAACCTGGCCTGTTGAACAGAGAATGCAGCCTCGTCGCGAGCCGTTCTGAATGATGCTTCAGCAAGCTGGCGTTCGCTTTCGCGTTCCCGGAGTGTGCGCCCAGGAACGGAACCTGTGATGACCAGCGGTTTCAGTTTGTCGATCAGTTCGTCCGCCAATCGCATTTTCGCATAGGACGTAAGAATTCCCTCACGGTAGGCTCCGAGTGGCTTTTCCTTGAATTCCGCTTCAATCGCGTCAACCGATTCTCCGCCATCCAGCATCGCGTTCATCTGCAAGAGGTTGTGCGAAAGTGCTTGTTCTCGAGACAAAACACGTTTCGCGATTTCCAGCAACTCACGGCGTTTGAGAATCGCTGCTCTCGCCTGACCAACTTCAGGACTACGCATCACGGCCAGGAGTTGGCCAGCGTCCACTGAATCACCGGGAGTCACAAGTATCTCGGCAAGAATTCCGTCGGTCGGCGCCTTGATGCCAACATGTTTTGTCGCGTCGTAACGGATGCGCCCCGGTACTGTATGAACATGCTGTACGGCCTGTGGTTCGACCGGAAGACTTTCGAACTGGGCTGAATTCAGCTTGCCTTCAGCCAATACCAACGTATCTGTCGCCTCCGATTCAGAGGTTGCCTCTTCGTCTTCTCCGACAACCCCACCAGACGAGTTAATGTGGTGAATCGCCATCCAACCGAGGCTCATCACTACTAACACAAAGATCGTAGGCATCGACTTGAGTGCGGATCGCAGCAAATCCGGTTTCCGCTGTACAGTGACTTCGTGATTCATCAAGGCTCACCCACATGTGGCAAATTAGAAACATGCATTTCGTTGTCGGCAGTGTCGGCAAGTCGCATGCCATAACGCAGAATGGGCGAGGATTCAGAGTAGTCGGCGTCGAATCACGCCAAAAACTTCTCTAAATGCGTGTCATTGATCAAACAGCATTCAACGCAGTGGAAAGAATTTGTCCAACACGCCCGGCAAGCGAAGCCCGCGCCGCGAACTGTGGTCGCGTCAATGGTTTGACGGCTGAACAGATTTAAGAAGCAACTCTCGTCGCTCCAGTGGGTAAGGGAGGGCCGAAAAGTTTATGCAAGCATTCGATTCGTTGCCTGATTCAATATATGAATTCTCTGATCTATCAGGCGGTCGCCTTCGGTCGAACGACGTCTTTTACCAGTCCTATTTTTTCAAGAAACAGAATCACCCACCACGCCATATCGACCTCCCACCAACGGTGACCGTGCTGAGCACTCCGCTGATCGGCATGGTGGTTGTTGTGCCAGCCTTCACCATGAGTTAGTAGTGCGACGGCCCAGTTGTTTCGGCTGTTGTCGGTTGTATCGTAATTTCGATATCCCCAAAGATGAGCAACCGAATTTACTGCCCATGTTCCGTTCAGGACAAATGCCGTGCGAACGATGACTCCCCAAACGAAAATGCTGCTGCCGAACCAAAGACCGTATTGCACATCCTGCGTGAGCCAACCGTAAAGAAAACCACCGAGAAAAAACAGAACCGCGTGCGCGACGTAGATTAAGACCCATAGTGAGCCTCGTTCTAATCGCAAGTAGAACGGGTCACGCAGTAAGTCTCGGACATAGCGTTCAAATGAAGTCGTCCGATCATGGTCTCGACTATGCACGAGGACCCAGCCGACATGTCCCCAAAAGAAATTTACCAATGGAGAATGCGGGTCCGGGCGATGATCGGAGTCTTTATGATGCATTCGATGCACAGCCACCCATCGAGCCGGCGAATCCTGCAGGCAGCAAATTCCCATGATCGCGAACGTGTATTCGAGCCACTTTGGACACGTGAAACCTTGGTGCGTCAGTAGGCGATGGTACCCCACGTTGATTCCCAGCATTCCAAACGTAAGGTGCCCAGCTACGGCAATGATGACTCCAGTCCAGGAAAACAACGCGGGAACAAATGCAAGCAGCGTCAACAGATGCACAACCGCCAATGGGATTACGTATCGCCAGTAGAGCTTGATCGGCTCAGTCGCTTCGGGATAACCGAGATCCAGTGCTGCGTTGGAGCGTGTCTCAGATTCGGCTTTTACGTCAACGGCCATGGTCGATTTGTCCTTTCGTGAAGGACGAACTTATAGGTAAATACTCGCTACGACAATCAAGCCAATCGAATAGTGGTCGTAGCCGATTCTGCGAATTCCAAAAGAAGATTGGCCACTCGGCAGCAGACCGATTCAGAATCTCCGCCGGACCGACAGTGTAGCCGATTACGGTGAGAATGGGCACAGATCGACTATCACCGCCGGGCCATAAATGTCAAAAAGCAAACGATTGTGGGTGTTAGCTAAATTTTACGGCGCTGAGAAACACGCGACAGAATGCTAGGTGAGTGGCCGTTTGATCATCGTGATTTCGTTGCCCGTGTCGTTGAACAGGACTTCCGACATGAACGTCCGCACAAGCAATAATCCTCGAC
>JAGQPC010000388.1 GCA_020426925.1 Planctomycetales bacterium
TCGGCCCAAAAACGACTCCGCTTCAGGCATCTTGCCTTCACGCAGAAGTTCGTAGTTGGTGCGGTATTCTTCGTCAGTCCGAGCAAAAAAACGACACGAGTCGGACCCAGCGCCGATGGCTGTGAGCTTTTCCTGAATCATTTGAAAGTCTGCAGCTTGCTTCAAGGTCTCTGAATTGGGCGTGACGTTGATGATCTGTTCAAGCAAGTTCATGTGTGTCGAGATCAGCAAGTAATCGTGAGCGACCGTGAAGGAAGTATTCGCGATGCTGCGTGCTTCTTCTTGCGGCTGCGGAGCGACCAGCGGTGCACCATCAATTTCCAGAATCGCGGTAGGGGGTAGTTCGACGTCTTGCACGCTTTTGTACTCCCAAACGTCCAAGTCGCCGTACACGTGCAGATTGAATTCCTTGTCGTGCTCCAGCTTCCGCAACGTCTTTGCAACTGCGTGCGAATCGGTCAGCTTAATCGCGAACAGCAATCGTTCACTTTCGGTCGTAACAGGCAAAACTTGATCGGTGAAAACGTGGATTGTGTCGTCCAGGTACGCAATGAACTCGTCCCGAATATCCAAATGTGGGCCGTGCGGATCTTCTTTTAGACTTTGTAGAAAATCCTCGAAGTACGAATCGGAACCGGCCATTTCGTTGACCATCGTGCCGACGTGCTCAAACGCTTCCCGAGTCTTCCAGCGAATGCTCATGTAAGTCGCCAGCTCGCGAGGTACCCAATTCGGGACTTCTACATTTTCAACGTTGGGAAAATCGAGCAATCGTGCCGCCAGACGAAAACGGTCACCGTCTTCGGCCTTGGGATCCGCGGGAGCATAAACGTAGGTCCGATGCAGCATTTCATGTTCGCCTGTCGAGAAATAGACGACTCCACCAGATGCGTGAATCGCATCAAATCCTTGATTGACGAACAGGTCCAAGTACTCGCTGGATGTAACGCCTGGCTTGTTGCGCGCCGCTTTTACAAGTTTCACGAATCCAAACGGATCAACATACCATTCGATGTGCGGAGCCAGATTGCGATCGCTGTCTTCTGAACGGCTACGTTCTACCGTTTTTTGAAACGCAGGCAATGATGCAAAGCTGTGGTCAAATTGCTGGGAATGCAAACGGCCTAGGAGCTCTTCCGCGACCGAACGGTTGTTGCAAATAACCATATGCTTGCCGATCGTAAACCGAACAACTTGGTCTGCCTTCAGCTTGCCTGTCTCACGCGGAAGCTGATGAGTCACCAGCGTGTGTCCGTCGATCGTCTCTTCCGAGCGTTTTGCTTTTTTGGCCTGCAGCTTTTCAGAGATTGACTTGGCCATGGCTTGGGCTTCTTGCTCGCGCCCTTCCATGTCCATAATCAAGACAACACCTTGGCCCGTTCCTTTGCTAGGCAAAACGGTTGCCACCGTTAGCTCTTTGCCGCATGCGTTTTGAATTTCATTCCAATCGACTTGCACGTGCAGATTAGATTGAATCAGCCGTTCTCGAATCTGCAGCTGTGCGTCTTTGGCAAACGGCTTCATGACCGGATCAGCAGCAAGCTGACCAAGCTGAGTTTCATTCCAGTGCTTCTCGAACTCACGAACATCGGGAATGCACAGATACGCTTTGGTATTCTGTGTAAGAATCTCCTTTGCTGTTTGTGCATTGCAGCAATCCGTAGAGGCCGAAGTCAGCAGCGCAGACAACAGCAAAAGACATACTCGTTTCATCGAAGGCTCCTCGCACGTCGATTTGTCGATTCTCAAACGAACCGGTGTCGACGCGCAACCCGGTTACCATTTGCCGTTATCGGCGTTACAAACCGACCGACAAGATTAACGGACCGAGATCCCGAACATTCTGTCAGCATCGAGAAATCGGGTTATAGCGATTAGTCAAAAAGGGTAGCTTGTGACGGCGTGTAGGTCTAGCTGTTGCCTGACACGCTGGCGAACGGCGACAGGACGGCGACAGGACGGCGCCTGGCGGCTGATGCTGTTTTTTCGCGGAAAACGTACTTGAGTAGGCTCAGCGATCTGTTCAGACGAGCCGTGCAACAAAGAAGCTTTATGGATTTCCCGGCTATGTGGACCTGCCGGAGTCTGGTCGACCACGGATCTAGGTTCGCAGATAGATATCCCGCACGACGGACAGCCAATCTACGTACAAGTGTTGTTCAGCAGCTTAATGAACTGTTGTAACACTTCAGTGTTGTCTTGATACCCTCGGCCTGTGACAAGCATCCCGTCAACGACGCACGGCATGTCGACATAGATCGCGCCGCCTTGCTCTGCGTCCAGCGCACACTTCGGGACGGTCGTAACTTGTTTTCCTTGAATACAATCTGCGGCAGAAAGGATTTCAATTCCGTGGCACAAGCAGGCAATCGGCCGCCCTGAATTCGCGATGGCACGCGTAACGCCAAGCAGTCTGTGGTCGTACCGAATGTATTCCGGTGCTCGCCCGCCCGAAATAAACATCCCAGCGTAATCGTCCGCTTCCAGATCCTGGAATGCGATCGACGCCTTTAAGTGATAGCCGGGGCGTTCTTGAGTGATGTCCCAAGGCACGTCAGAGTTTGGAGGAATTTCATGCAGCACCGTGTGATAAAGTCTCGCCTCTGGCCCAGCGACGACAACTTCGTAGCCGTCTTCGGGCAGACGATAATAGGCGTAGAACGTGTCGAGCACTTCGGTGCCATCGCCAATCGGCATTAGAATTTTTGGCATGCGCTTGAAATCTCCTTTTGCATGACGAGTCTTTACTGCGCAAACACGCTCGTCTGCACGTGTATTCTAGCCAAACGCGCAATCACGTATAGCACGCATGTTCGCCGCCTCGTTTGACCGGGCCGCACAGCAGTGTCCCGCGCGATATACTGCACATTGCCACCCGGAACGATGGTTGGAATTTGAATGAACACAAGTACAGCACTCAGTTCGACTCAACGATTGTTGGTGCTTGCGGCCGGTTTCTTGGGTTGGATGTTCGCAGGAGTTCAGCTCGGAGCCACTTCTATCGTCATGCGCGATGCCGCAAAGGACTTGCTGGGTGCGACCGACGAAGGCGAAATCGGCCATTGGTTCGGCTGGTTGGTGAGCGTTTTTATGCTGGGTGCGGCCTGCGGTGGCTATCTGTTCGGCTGGATCGGGGACCACAAAGGGCGACGCAACGGCATGGCATACGCGATCGCGTGCTATTCCCTGGCGGCCGGAATCACGTCGCTGGTGACGTCGCCTAATCAGCTCTTGGTCGCTCGTTTTTTAGTTGGCCTTGGAGTAGGCGGAATGTGGCCGAATGGCATTGCGCTCGTGGCAGAAGCGTGGCCAAACATGTCGCGGCCGCTGCTCGCTGGCGTGATTGGCACGGCTGCCAACATCGGCATCCTGTTGTTTTCCATTCTGACGGCGTTCGTCGATGTTACGCCTGACGACTGGCGGTGGACGATGCATTGGACGACAGCGCCGATCATTCTGGCCGCGATGGTGTTCGCGTTTGTGCCAGAGTCGCCTCGGTGGCTAGCCGCCAAGGCAGCGCCTCGGGCGGTCAACCCGGACTTTGGTGAAGTGTTTCGCCCGCCGCTGCTTCGAGTCACCCTGATTGGAATTGCACTTGGCACTGTTCCATTGTTTGGCGGTTGGGGAAACGCGAATTGGGCGAACGCCTGGGCAGCTCAAGTCGGCGACGCCATACCCGCTTCTGATCGGGAAACTAACGGCGACGCGAGTGAAAAACCGACCCCCACCGCAGAAGCAAATCCCAAGCTGAAAGCGTACGCGATGATCTGGCGATCGCTTCCCGGTTCGGTCGCCAGCCTGCTTGGCGGAGCGATCGCCACGATTGTCGGTCGCCGTAGATTCTATTTCTGTTTGTCAGTCATCTGCCTGATTTGTGCTCAGTGCCTGTTTCGATTTTCCTATCCTGGCGAAAGTAGCTTTCTGATTTGGATGGGCGTGTTGGGTGGCTTTAGTGGTTTCTTTTTTGGGTGGCTGCCGCTTTACCTTCCCGAGCTTTTCCCGACTCGAGTTCGTTCAACCGGCGCAGGCGTCAGCTTTAACTTTGGGCGAATTGGCACGGCAGTCGGGATACTCATCGCGGCGGAACTATTGAAGCAAGTATTCGCCGGAGATTACGCGGCGATCGGTCGACTAACGAGTTGGATTTATGCCTTTGGGGCGATCATCATTCTCGTTGCACCGAACACTGCTGGGAAAGAATTGGAGGATTAAGCGTATGAAGATTGCGGGAGTGCAGTGCAACGTTCGATTCAAGGAAGTGTCCGCGAACGTCACCGCGATACAAGAAACGCTACGCGAGACTTCGCAACAAGGGACACAACTGACCGTGTTCCCAGAATGCAGCGTGACCGGATACTGCTTTAATTCCAAAGAAGAAGCATTCGAAGTTGCGCAGCGTATACCGGGTCCCGCGACGGAACGAATTGCGGAAACGTGTAACGAAACAAACCAACATGCGATTGTCGGCATGGTCGAGCGTGACGGTGAAGAGCTGTACAACGCAGCAGTCCTGATCGGCCCGGACGGAGTCGTCGCAAGTTATCGTAAAGTTCACTTACCGTTTTTAGGCCTTGATCGGTTTGCGTCGCCAGGGAATCGTGCGTTTGACGTTGCGGTGGCGGATGAAACCAAGGTCGCGATGTTGATCTGTTATGACGCTTCGTTTCCAGAGGCGGCTCGATGTGTTTCGCTGTTGGGCGCCGATTTGATCACGCTACCGACCAATTGGCCGCCAGGCTCTGAGTGTGCTGCCGCTTCGGCGATCGCTTGTCGCGCGCTCGAGAACGGTGTCTATTTCATCGCTGTAAATCGAGTCGGCGAAGAACGCGGTTTTCGTTTTATCGGTCGCAGCCAAATCTGTGATCCCAGCGGACGGATCATGCATATGGCCAGCGAATCGGAAGAAGAGATCTTCTATGCCGAGATCGATTTGGAAAGGGCTCGTCGCAAGCACATCATTCGAGTTCCTGGGCAACACGAAATCCATCGGTTTGCGGATCGACGCCCAGAAATGTACGGCGCACTAACGAAACCGCACGGTCTGGCAAAACCGGGCCGCTCCAACAATTGAATCAATCGGAGGAAACTTGCCATGAACAAATGTGCCTTCGCTGTTGCCGCTCATCCTGATGACATCGAATTTGTGATGGCCGGGACGATGATGCATCTGAAAGACGCCGGTTACGAACTTCACTACATGAACATCGCAAACGGGTGCTGCGGATCTACCGAGTATGATGCGGAAATGACAACTCGCATTCGGCGAGGCGAGGCGATGGAAGCCGCTGCGTTTCTAGGTGCGACATTTCATGAAAGCCTGACCAACGACCTTGAAATCTTTTACGACAAGGCAACGCTGCTGAAACTGAGCTCAATC
>JAGQPC010000389.1 GCA_020426925.1 Planctomycetales bacterium
CAACGGAATTGCAATCTAACAATTGAACTGAGTACAATACCGGAATGACAACAATCGATGACATCTTGGCTGCTGCGCAGGCGTTGCCCTCTGAGGATCGGGCGAAGCTCATAGCGTTCCTGTGGGACGGCGTGTCGTCTGAAGACTGGGTGCCACCGACTCCCGAATGGATCGCCGAATGTGAGCGTAGGTCTAAAGCACTCGAAGCAGGGGAAATGAGCTTCGATTCGTGGGAAAACGTTCGCGCACGTGCGCGACGCAAGGCTGGGCTCGATGACTAGAGTCGTCGTTTGCTCTGCAGCTGAGGGTGAATACACGCATTCGCTCAGATGGTATGCGGATCGCAGCCCAGCTGCAGCGGATGCGTTCGACAACGAGTTTGATCGCGCACTTTCTGAAATATCGGCCAACCCAAGTCGTTTTCCTCATTGCGACAGCGAGCACCAATTCTACCTGATGAAACGCTACCCGTTTCGAATCATTTATCGCGTCGGCGAATCAGAGGTTTTGATCATCGCCGTTGCGCATACTTCGCGAGATCCAGAATACTGGAAAGGTCGGTGATACCAATACTTGGTAAAGCCTATCTGTTTCCAACCGTCACAGACGGCCTTAGTCAATTGCTTCCTGTAACGATTGACCGATCGATATGCGCACTTCATCTCCGTCGACCAAGATGGACGCCTGGTCTGCCGTTGCAGAGACTAATTCGATGTCGTGGCCGGCGATCTGCGACGATTCACCTTCGTCGACAATCACCGTTGTACTGGCAGAACCAGCGTTGAACCATGCTTGAGGCTTGCCGGAGGCATTCTTCGTGATCGCGGCAAGTTGAGTCGACTGGAGCCACAACGCACCCGTTGCGCTAAACAGATTGCGTTTTCCGATGAAGCGGTAGTCGGCCTGATCGGTGCTGGCGAGCTGAGTGGACACCTCGGTCGTCAGCTGGTCTTTCGATGCTGCAGACGCCAACGCAAGTGCCTCGATCGACATCGACAGATCGATGCGTCCTGTCGCCGTCGGATTAAAGGTCACCGAACGGATGATATGCAAATGTCCGGCCGAATAGAATTTGTGCATGAACAGCGTTACCTGGTCCAGCGTTCCGCTGCCACTGACCGAAAACGAAAGTCGATCGTACAGCTTGCCGACGCGAACTGGTTGTCCCGAATCGACGCTCGTTCGCTGCAATCCAACTTCTTCAAACAAACGAAACAACCAACCGCGATATTGGGAAACAGCTAGGTCGATCTGATACGGCAGGCTTCTGGCTTGAACGGTGTCGAGTTCCGGCAGTTTCTTCTGCGCGATTTTGATCTTCATCTTGGTGTCGTGAAGATCTTCTTCCATGTTCTTTAGGCGATTCTGTTTTTCTCGCAACGGATTTACGTACAGATTCTGGTATGCCTTGTCGCCCACAAATGCGATAGCGATTACCGCAAGAAGTCCAGGTAGCAGCAACTTTCGACTTTCGTTCATCGCTTGGCCTCCTTGCCCGAGAGATCCGTATTCGCAGCGGACAACTCGGAAGTTTGATGATTGTCTTGTTGCTGAGTCGATTCGTACCGCTGTAAGTATGCCTCTCGAGGTCGCCGTTGCACTAAACTGAACGTCGTTTCGAATTGACACGGAAAAGCCTGACCTTGGTCGATCTGCGAGATTCGCTTGCTCCGCATCGCTCGGTAGGAATCCCGCAAAGACGTTTCCATTTGGTTGACGATCGAAGGTTCGCGAACTCGCACGCCCATCGAAATCGATCCGCCATACTGGTTCTGCGAACACGACATGCGGTCGACGATTGCGTCACCTTCTGGCGGGAATCGAAGCGACAAATCTCGAATCTCATCCAACCAATTGGTGCTCTGGTTTTCCCAGCTTTGGACCGCGTCGACGATCACCGTTTTCGATTGAAGTTTTTCGAACAGCTTTTCTTCTTTGTCGAGCTCTTCTTGCAGTTGTCCGATTTTGGCATCAAGATCGGCAAGATCTTTTCCATACGTGTAGCAGATGATCCCGATGGCGGCCGCAGCTGCCGCGACGTAAAACAGAGTCTTCTTCCATCGATTGGGTGGAGCCGGTGGGCGTTTTGGGTTGGCAAAATCGACGAGCGCCGAATCGGCCTGCACGTCGCGAACCATTCCAACGAGCGCCGCCATTGGAAACGACGGATCATCGCCTCGAATGCCGCTGTGTTCCGTGTCTTTCAACGGATCCAGCACCGTTACGCTGTACGGCAACGAGTCCTTCATCGCGGTGGCGAGTTCTGTTGCGGCGACTTCGCGACCGAACACGAAGACTTCGTTGATCGCATTCATCGCCGGATTCGCGGCTACCGTTCGCAGAATTTCACCGGTCAATCGTTCGACCTGAACGCTACCCGAATCCTTTCCATAGTGAATTGTTCGATTGGTCGAGATCTTCGTCTCATGCACGACCAACAGATCAGCTGAATCTTCGAGCATGTTCAGCAGCAGGCCACTGTTGTGATCTCCATCAATAACTCGGCCAAACAGCGACGCAACACTGTAGTGTCGGGGCAGAATTGCATCAACTTGCAGGTCGACAGATTTCGCAAACGCGGAAATGTCATGATGCGTATCAGGTCGCAACACGAACGCGTGCGCCACTTTGTTACCATCAGCCACTTCCAAGTCGAAGTCGATGATTGCCGCGTCTGGAAGCTCGCCGAATTGCCGAGTAACCTCATTGCGGACCATTTGCGGAACTTCCGCGTCCGCAGCTGGCGGCAGCGTGACGGTGCACATGTCCACCTGGGCTCTCGCGACCCCGACAACAAGTGACGGTTTGCGAATTTTGTGTCGAGCAAGCTCTTCCGTGATCCGCTCCGCTGCTTCTGCAGCATCAAAGTTTGCTTTCCAGCTTCCCGATTTGGCAGTAACGATCGTCGTTTTCTTCTTCGAGATCTTTGCAATGACAAAGTAAAACCGAGACCGATCCCAGCAAACAGACAATACGGCATTGGTTGTTTTGGCGGGCATAATGATCGCCTATCGCGGAGGCAACGTCTGGCGGGCAGGAGAACCATTGGAGGCGGGGACACCGGCGGTCGCTTCGATCGGCGATAAAAGCTGACGCAATTCAAAGCCACGACCAAGGCGTGTCAGATCTGTGTAGTATACCGGCCGCGGTGTGTCGTCGGTACCGTCAACGATGACTTCGATACGATGGATTGGCGAGTTGTCGGTGTAATACCCCACGATTTGACAGCGAAACACGTCGCCACTCATTGTCAGATACGGCGACAATTGTTCAAAAGTGTTCGCGCTCATGATCTCTTCTTCGACCAGCCAATAGGGGCTTGGGCGTTGCACGCTATTAGGATCACGCCCGGGATCTTGACTGCGAGCGATAAGAATTTGATCGACGTGTTCAGTAGTTAATTCAGGAATCGCCATCAACACTTCGCGCGGGGCGCTCATGATATTGATTCGGCCCGACACAACGGCTAGATCAACCAACGTTACCGAGTCACAGAATTCGGCGAACTCAACAGAGTCTGAGGTTTCACCGGTGCCAGCCCACGGGCTCTGATAAATAGTTGGATCATCTTTATCACCCAACGCAACCTTGGCGTTATGCAACGATCCAACCGACGTTAGCTCGAACGATGGCGGCACGTTAGGTTTCCACGATGGCAAGGGTTGCGAATTTGGCGATTTGGAGCCTTTGTATAATCCGCTTTGGCGAACTGCTACCACAAACTTCGCGATGTCCGATCCGAATCGGGCCTGCAAGCTTCGATGCAAACTGCCCAAGTCCGGAGCGTTTAGGTTAATTCGTGGCTGCCCGAAAAAGTCGTGATTATGCTCAGCAGAGGTGACCGTCAGAAATCGACACCACGGTTCAGGAATGACGAGAGGATCATCTTGTTGGCGGTCGTTAGGTCGCGCCGGCGCGATGCGCGTTGCATCTTGGCGATCACTTGGCTGGTCTTTCGATTCTTGTGACTGCGACTGATCACCCTCGCCAGACGTCAGCTCATTTTGTGGTTGTCCATCATTTTGTTGCTGATGAAGCTGAGGCCGTTCGAATTCTTCGATCGTGTAGTTGTGGTTTCGGTCAAAACCAAAAAGTAGCTCGACCGTTACTCCGCGAACTTGCAATAATTCCTGCAGCGATCGAGGGATCGCGTTAGCTGGTTCTCGGCGAGGATCGAGCGATGTGTAGTACTCGCTTTCCGCTCCGAATTCGCGCACTTCATTGTCTTCGTCGATCCAATCCAAAATCGCGTCAGCGGTCGACTCGGTCATATTCGGTAGCGACATCAACGCGGTGCGGCCTGCACCAGGTTGCTCCGTATCCCAAGCGAGGATCGTTTCGAGGTGGAGCTTGCTCGATTCGTCGACGAGACCGAAAGTCAGCATCGGCAACTCGGCCGCGTTTTCATTGTTGAGTGCAAACTCGTCGATCTCTGCTAATTCGGATCGAACCATCGGCGGTCGGACGATCGAAAACAGACCTGGGCGCAGCGGATCAGAAGTTCCGTCAACAAGAATATTGCGGAAGAGCAACTCGTTGACCTCAATGCCGCCAAATGATTCTCGCTGGCTGCGCGTCGATTCGGCCCAGCTGTTCAGATAACTCAGGCCGGATTCGGTCATCATTTGTGTTTGAACTTGGTCGGCGTGCAGTCGTGCTGCATGCAATTCGCTGCGCATCAAAATCGAAAAGCTGTACGCGGCCAAACTCACGAGCGCAATGACGATGACGACGACAAAAAGCACAACTCCAGACCGTCGGCGAATCATGAATCGTCCTCCGCTGTGTCGGCGCTGTCGTCTGTTGTTTCACTATCGCCGGACGGATCTTCGTCGGACTGATTGCCGGCCATTGCTTCCAGATCGCTTTCGTTGCCAACTAACGCACTTGACTTTGCGAGGTGAATGAGAAACTGATTTGGAGGCACGTAAGCCATTGTTTGGGATGAGCGAATCTGATCATCGACCGGCATTGCCCCTTCGTCATCTGTTGGAACGAGTGCAGCCGCTTCTTCCTCTGCCTGCAAATCCTCGAACGTAAATTCTTCAGTAAACCGCGAGAACGTGTCGTCGATCTGCTGCGGCAGGTCCAAATCGATCTCGAACGACAGCTCAACCGTCATCGGAAGTCGTCGCCGCTGCTTCGCGTCCCAGCGATCAGTCCAGGATTCACCGTCATAAAACCGCAGTCGAAACGATTTAACTTCCGGAATGTAGTCGACTCGGTTACCAAAATTGCCGTCGAGCAGATGATTGCGACCAAGCGACCGATTCAGTTCTTCGAGCGCCGCGGTCCGAGCGTCCTTGAACTGCGTTTCATCGCCTCGCCACTGG
>JAGQPC010000390.1 GCA_020426925.1 Planctomycetales bacterium
AAACGCACCTAGTCCGATAGCCAAATAGCAGCAGACGAACAACTTGTCCAGCTCTGATAATGGTCGAACCTCCGTGTAGCCGACTGTGCTGAGCGTGATCACGGACATGTAAATAGCGTCGACCCAAGACCATCCATCGACGAAACGAAACCATCCGACACCAACGCCCGTGAGGGTCGCCAGTACCAACATGATTCTCAAAAATCCTCGCACTTTCTCGCTCCAAGTCCTGGATGAATCGCATAACCGAGCATATTATTGCGAGTTCTGCAACGCGTTGAAGAGTCATTGACATCCACCAAATTGGTTACGTGGAATCTCGTTAGCGGGACGTTTTTCATCGTGGAGGTACATGCCTCCGCAGTTTTGGTGGCATTCCCGCACTTTCGCACGCAATGCGGACTGGAACATTGCGGTTGTTCGGATTCGGCCAGCCTGATCGAAGAGCGCGCCAAAACGCACGCGACAATATGCTTTGGGCGTGCATTTTTCGAATAACTGCGCTCTTTTGTGTTGGCACGATGCTTGCGTAGAATCGCTTCAGGGTTCGCCCCAGCACATGATTTCCAAAATGCCCCCACTTAGCCGGGAGACAATTCGATGACGTTCGGTATCTACAAGCAAACTGCAGCAGACATCATGACAAAACATGTCGCAACTGTATCCAGCAGAGAAACAGTGCATGATGCCCTGTTGCTGATGGCTGAAAACCGGTTGGCCGCTCTACCCGTCGTTGATCGCAATAGCCGTTGTATCGGCATGGTTTCTCAAGCGGACATCATCGCGATGGCACACGACGCCGATCTGGAAGACGAAGACCTGGAAACGAACCGTGCTGCCTCAAACGTATCGTCGGGCGGTGTCCCTCTGGACCAAATTACTCATGAAAGGATTCATGAGGTCATGTCGGACTCGGTAGTGATTGCCCTGCCTGACGAACTCGTCACCGTGGTTGCCGACAAGATGATCGCGCACGAAGTCCATCACATTCCAGTCGCTGACGAGTCGGGCAAGCTGCTCGGAATCGTTTCCACGATTGATATCTTGCGTGCGCTGCGAGCACGGGTCGAGCGATAGCGCCAAGCGAGTTGGTTGCGCTTAGAACACGTTCACGCCGGCCCATTCCTGCATCGTGGCCGGCTCGGTTCATTCCGCTTCCCCAACGCGATTGCGCTCATTTGATTGAACATGATGGAACTTGATTCCACGCGGATTTTGTAACCGCGCTTGTGTCTTTGATCGCTCTGTGATTCCTTGCGCAGTCGCAAAATTGTTCACTTTCATTAATTCATTGCCATTACCGCGCGCTTGTTTATACTCTAGCCTGGATGCCAGCATCCGATTGTAGGAATTATGACGATTGAAAGCACCTTGACGAAGATTCGAGTGACTAATGAACGCACCCCAAATCGGTTGTCTTTTTCTGTTGTTGGCGTTTGCGCCTACAACACTTCTGCACGCGGAAAACCGAACCTACGACGGAGTTGGCAACAATCTTGCCAACGTTGATTGGGGTGCCGCAAATACTCAACTGAGCCGAATTGCTACTCCGGACTACGGTGACGGAATAGCATCAATGGCGGGAGCCACTCGGCCGAACCCTCGAGACATCAGTAATGCCGTTGGCGCGATCGCTGCTCTGTTGCCGAACAATCGCCATCTACGAAGCTACGTCTGGCAATGGGGGCAGTTTCTAGATCACGACATCGATCTGATGCCTGGCGGTGGTGACGCTGCTGACATCGCAGTACCAACCGGAGATCCCGACTTCGATCCGATGGGATCAGGAGCCGTAGTGATCCCGTTCAGCCGTTCCATGTATGACATGTCTACTGGTACGTCAATCAGTAATCCAAGGCAACAAGTGAATGCGATTACGTCGTTCATCGATGCGTCCAATGTATACGGATCCAGTGAAGAACGTGCTAACGCGCTACGGAGCAACATCGGAGGAAGACTGCTAATGAGTGGCGATGGATTGTTGCCGGTCAACACTATGGGGCTGCCAAATGCGAACGATAGCCACATGTACCCTGACGAAGATCTCGCGATCGCAGGAGACGTTCGAGCCAACGAGCAAGTCGGGCTGACCGCGATGCATACGCTGTTTGTGCGCGAACACAATCGGCTGGCTGCGGAAATTGAAATTGCGAATCCTGGATGGAGCGACGAGCAAATCTATCAGCGATCCCGCAAAATCGTTGGTGCTCAAATGCAGGTAATCACTTATCAGGAGTTTCTCCCAGCGGTCCTTGGGCCTTACGCCCCAGGCGTTGAAAGCGTTTATGACGAGTCCGTGAATCCGTCGATTTCAAATGAGTTCGCAACGGCGATCTACCGGTTGGGACACAGCATGATTGGCGAAGAGTTGATGCGAGTTCAGAATGACGGACAGGTCGCTCCGGGTGGCCATCTTTCCATGATGGACGCGTTCTTCAATCCGACGATTTTGCATTCGTCCGAGGAACTGGATTTCATCTTAAAAGGGCTTTCGGTTCAGCAAATGAGAGAAGTCGACACCAGCTTGGTCGACGACTTGCGAAACTTCCTGTTTGGCCCTCCTGGCGCAGGTGGGTTCGACCTGCTGTCGCTGAATCTACAGCGAGGACGAGACCATGGGTTGCCTGATTACAATTCGGTCCGAGCCGCATACGGGCTGCCCGAGCGAAGCTTCGAAGAAATCAGCTCCGATCCGATCATCGTCGATGCGCTCGTGAGTTTGTACGACAATGATCCCAGCAACATTGATCTGTGGGTTGGAGCGCTTGCGGAGGACCATATGCCTGGGGCGAGTGCAGGCGAACTGCTTACTACTGGCATTGTCGACCAGTTCGTTCGGCTGCGCGACGGCGACCGATTTTGGTACCGCAATGACGCCGATTTTACGGACTTTGAGATTCAGGAGCTAGAAGCGACCCGTTTATCCGACATTATCATTCGAAATACGGGGATCGACTTCATGCAAGAACGGGTCATGCTTGTACCTGAACCGCCCTACGGTATAGGCTGGTTAGTAGGATGCCTCGCTTTCGTCGCGAGGTGGTCACGCTCCATAAGAAAAAGTCTCGTTACGCATGATCACTCAAACTGCTGAATACGCGCTGCGTGCAATCGTCTTTTTAGCAGACCAAAACGGCGTTCCGCATACAACGCAACAGATCGCCGAAGTAACCAGAGTGCCCGCTGGCTACCTGGCTAAGGTGATGCAGAGACTGAGCCGAGCGAAAATCGTTAAAGCTCGGCGCGGTCTAAACGGTGGATTTACGCTGATCAATGAACCATCGAAGTTGTCGGTCCTGGCCGTTATCGACGCCGTCGATCCCATCCAACGGTTTCACGAATGCCCGCTCGGCATCGACTCGCACGGTGCAACGCTTTGTCCGCTGCACCGCAAACTGGACGACGCCGGCAAGGCCGCCGAAGAAGCGTTCGGCGATACGACGATCGAAGAACTGATCTCCGTCCCGAAATCGCGAAAACCTCTGTGCCGATTCCCGCTGAAGCGAAAAGAATAGCGGACGTCACATTCGCAGGCTCTGCCTGCCGCTGTGCTACTTTTTCTTCTCAAGCACCAGATACCGATGGCCGCTGTTTTCTCCAGCCTCAAACTTTTCTGGAGCGTCACCTTCCATCGCGTAGCACAATTCCAATTGCTCTCCAGTCCTGCGAACGATGCCGTTAGCTTCGGCGCCGGTGCCGAATGGGCTTTCGGTAATGATCATATGGATCGCGTTTGGCTTCTTCGACGAGTCGATCTTGTATTCAAAAACGAATTTCGCGTCGGGGCCTTGTAGCGTGAGAGAATCGGCTGTGATGGTAATGTCGCCTTGCAAGCGGTCCTCGCCAATCGCTTCGCCGTTCGATTGCCCATTAACGTAATTCCACGTTCCGGCAATGTCGAGCTTCGTAGCAGGTAGCTCTTTGATTTTCAGATTTCGCCAAGCAACCTCGTACGGCCCCTGGCCTTCCCCGATTCCATGGACCTGAAGCCCAATGAATCCCTTTGGGTGCGACTTCAGTTTTGCTTCATCGTTCAAATCAGATATCTGATGATCGTTGAGCCACACTTTGATGTTGGCACCATTGGCGATCACCCGATATTTATTCCACTCGCCGTTCTTGAAGTGTTTGTGAGCCTTGCGAATGTCGTCCGGTGACATCCAGCCCCCTGCTGCCTCGCCGTAAACGTAACCAGAAAACGAGCCGTCCGGTCCAGTCGCTTCGATCTCAACTTGCGGACCGTTGACTCGTCCTTGCGGACCGTCCTTCGTTTGCGAGCGAATTTGCACACCGGAGTTTAGCCGGTCGTCGACTTTCACTTCGAATTGCAATTCAAAGTTGTCATACAACTTGTCGGTACACAAAAACGAGTTCGGACTGCCATCCGATGTCTTTCCGACAATCGTGTCTCCTTCGATGCGATAGGTCGCAGTGCCATTTCGCTGAGTCCAACCTTTCAGGGACTTTCCGTCGAACAGCGAAACGAATTCATCGGCGCGCAGGCCGCAAGCACTCAGTCCGATCGTGACCGCGACATACGTCAAAACGTGAATCTTCATAGCTTCCTCCAATAGGGCGAGTGGTTTTCGAAGCATTGTAGTGCAGCTGTTCGCCGACCGAGACATCCCCAGCCCGCTGGCGATCAGAATTCTTTGTGATTTTCTTTGAAGCACCTTCGCTGTCAGGCCACCGCACAAGCATACCGAACCTCCGAGACGTAGCGATAGTCGAACTCTTCGATGATGACGATTCGGATGACGAACTCATTCTGGCTCAACCTCGCGGTTAGATCGCAAACCAACTCAACGTTAAACAAAGCAGCTCAAAGTTCGACTGTCTCGCACAGGCTGGTCTTGTGTCGGCATTTCAGCGAATCGGATTGTCTTAAAGCTCAATATGCAAACACTGGCGCATTGATCGCGGCTTGATTCTTGTGGGCTCCATGCGATCGCCATTCCATCGAAACGCCGTAATAGATCTCGCTAAAGACACGTTAAAGCAAAGGAAGTGTGGCAACTTCCCCGACTGCGACTGTGGACCCACGATAAATGATGCAGAGTAGTGGTCAGGATCCCAAACCATGTACTACCATTCGTTTGTTCTAATCATGACAACACACTAAACTGGAATTCCAACTCATGTTGACCCATTTGCTCAGATAGTCAGACGCATCGAGGCACACAATGGCGTTTTTCAACGGCAATGACGAAGACTCAGCCGACAAAATGCGAGACATGCTCGGTCCAACGCAAATTGACCAACTGGTGCGCCAAGCAATTCACTTCTGCTGGATGGGACTTCCAAAGCACAAACGCAATGTTGATGAACTTGAGCGACAAATTCGCCGCCTTGTAGACCGCGCTCTGCGAGATGTCCGCGAGGACTTCGATGAATTCTTCACGGACATTGATTAGCAAACAAGATTCGATGGTTGATCTGAGAGACTCTGGCCTGTGAACTCTTGGTTTTAATACTTGGTACCGTTTTTGATCGGCTCTGCCCTTGCCGCAATCGGTATCTACTCGGCTATGATCACGCGCCGTTCATTCTTGAATGGCGACCAGACTATGTCACGTCGGTTCGCCATGGTCGTGCGTTGTGCTGGCTGCTTGCTGGTCGCTGCGGCTGGGGGCTTTACAGTTTGCGTTGCCTTGACGAGACCTACACCGATCGCGTCGCGGCGAATTTCCGATAAGGTATTTCGCACTTCACCACACGACATAACTTCGATTGAGATTCGGCCCTACGGGGATCCACTCGACTCAGCTTATCCTCAACTGCTGACGGCGCCACTGATCATTCGCGACTCGTCCAAAATGGCGACAATCCAAAACGCGATCTCGAGTGCTACAACTTTTTCGCCGAATCATCCTGACTTGCTGTGGGCGTGTGTTCTGATTGTCCGAATCGGCTCTGACAAGCACATATGTGAAGTACGCGGCACGTCAAACGCTGGCGTGCTGATCGAGGTTGTGTCTAGCGCCGACGTTAGCTCGTGGCGGACTGGCTATGGAACGTATCAAGCCAGTAAGCTCGGCCCGGTGCTGAAATCCATCGCCGCCGAGTAGGCTGTCGTGCGATCTTCACCGCGGGCAGCTGAGCTAAACGGTGCGCGCGTTTTCGTCGGATGGTGGCCGGCGTGCGGCCATAGCAAATTCTACGACTGAAAATCTCGTTATGGCAAAGCCAACGAGCACAACGGCTCAGTTCCTTGAGACTTCTGGCAGAGCCTGGGAGAAGCGTCCGATCCCTGACTTTCATGCGAAGGGCAGTGTTCACCTTCCTCGATACGCTTGGTAGCACAGATCCGGTAAGTTCCGTTTTTGTGTCGCCCTGTTTGCAGCGTCAAGCAAAACGGAGGTACGCGCGTGCTTTACCATCAGTTGCGTGCCTTAGAACTTAGAACCCGGTTCCTTGTGTTGTCGTAACGACAGCGCATAGGTACATGTCGGAAGTGAGGAACAGCACGTTCCCTTTCATACCCCAGCCGACATTTGAGATTGACTCGCCGGTTACAATGCGTCCCAAAAGTTCACCCTTTGGCGAAATGATCAGTACTCCGCCGCCTCCGGTCGCATACACGTTGCCGTGGATATCGACTTTCAGCCCGTCACCGCCGCTGCGCGGTATACGATCGTCTTTTGATGAATCGAAGAAAACATTCGGCGGCCCAAGTTCTCCGTCTTCTTTCACGGGATATGCCCGCCACACCGGATCACTGCCATCGCTGTTGGCGACGTACAGCGTTTTTTGGTCAGGCGAAAAACCGATTCCATTTGGGCGTGAGATGTCTTTGGTCTGCAACGTCACGATACCATCTCTCTGCAATCGATAGACACCGCAGAAGTCGATTTCACGACTCGGATCGTCGGCTCGTTGAGGGAGCCCGTAAATCGGGTCGGTGAAATAGATGTCGCCATTCTTGTGTATGGCCAAGTCGTTCGGGCTGTTGAATCGCTTGCCGTTCCAACGATCGGCCAGTGTCATTTTTCCGCCGCCTTTTGTCAGCACGGATATGCGTCGATCACCGTGCTCGCACATCACCAAACGCCCTTCGGCATCCAGCGCCAAGCCGTTGCTTCCCGGCTCGCGGCCATAGTCTGCCACACCGGTGTACCCAGACGGCTTCATGTAGACGCTAACGCCTTCTCCTTCTTGCCACTTCATGATCGAGTTGCGCGGAATGTCGGAAAACAACAGGTAGCCACCAAACTTGTTTCCTTCTTCGGCGATCCAAACTGGCCCCTCGGACCATTCAAAGCCACCGCAGAGGACTTCAATTTTTTCGTTTTGCGGGATCAACTCGTCAAGCGACGGATGGAACCGTTCGATGCGACCAAGATTCGGAAAATTGGTGGTGTCCTGGGATGAACAAGTTCCTGAAATCAACAGAAGCACGAGGACGATGGCAGGTAGTTTTTTCATTTGATTCGAACAATCATGTTAGGGAAGCGGCAGATTCAATAAACGTTTCGAAACGAATTAAGACGCGGATAAGTGACGTTCTGTTGGCAGTACCGTCTTTAGACGGAAGCCAGTTTATGCCTGATTCCGCTAAAGGCGGGACTGCTAACGCTCATCCGAGCTGTTCTAACAAATCCGCAACGGCGTCGAGCTGTTCGACTGTCGAGTACGGTCCTACGCTCAGCCTGACCGTTCCGCCAATCGCGAAAGTTCCCATCGCCTTGTGGATCATTGCCGCGCAGTGAAGTCCTGCTCGGCACTGGACTGTTAACGTCGAATCCAGAATGCTGGCGATGTCCTGAGGCGCAATGTTCGCGACGTTAAAACTCAAAACGCCAACACATGCGGAAGCCGACGCCGGTCCAAAACACGAAACGTGTGGAATGGCTTGTAGACGCTCACGCAGGTGCGTCATCAGGTGAATTTCGTGTTTGCGAATGGACGACAATCCGGTTTGCTGGATGTACTCAATTCCGGCAGCCAATCCGACCAGACCTGGCACATTGTGGTTTCCTGACTCGAACCGAGCTGGTGGTTCGGTCGGTTGTTCGTCAGTTTCACTTTGCGTGCCGGTTCCGCCCTGACGGTATGGTTGAAGTTCTTCGTAGGCTCGATCACTGACGTAGAGAACCCCCGTTCCGGTCGGCCCCAGCAATCCCTTATGCCCTGGTGCGGCGAGCATGTCGCAGCCAAGTTGCGCGACGTCTACCGGTATGTGGCCGATCGATTGCGCGGCGTCGACCAAAAAGAACGGTGGCTGAGAAGACCGCTGACAAAACTGACCGATTGGGGCCAAATCGTAAATCGCTCCCGTCACGTTCGAAGCGTGAATGGCTACGACCAATCGCGTGTTCGGTCGGATCGCGTCGATTACGTCGCCGGGATTCACGATTCCGCACTCATTGACCGCGACGCGAGTAACTTCAACGTTGTGCGTAGCTTCAAGGTAGCGGAGCGGGCGCAAAACTGAGTTGTGTTCCGCGAGCGACGTTACGACGTGATCCCCCGCGCGAACGATGCCGTGAATCCCAAGATTTAAAGAGTCCGTGCCGCTGTAGGTAAATAGAACGTTGCTCGCGTGCTTGGCCTTAACTAGGGATGCGATTTGCACGCGCAGCTGGTCGATCGTTCTGCCAACTTCCGCGGCAGCTTTGTAGCCGCCTCGTCCATACGGCACACCACAGGATCGCTGATAATGATCGACGGCATCATAAACGGAATTCGGTTTCGGCCAGCTCGTCGCTGCATTGTCCAAGTAGATGCGCGAATTTGACATTATCAGATCATAACACGACCACGGCGGAACACATAATATGCGTCCCGCCTGTGAGTCGCCGTGAACTACGGAAGCCGTGAACTACGGAAGATGGATGGTCCGGATGTCCAGATTATCGCCGTTCTGAACAAGGATCACGCCATGTTCATCATCAACCTTGTCTAGTTGGACAACTCCTTCCAGTTCGTCGATTGTGTCGTAGCCAACACCGGCCGTTTGTCCGTTCGGAACTCGGCTAGTAATCGGATCAGCATTGGAGAGGCCGCTGGTATCGATTTTCATGACGCCTCGAGCACTATTTGAAACGAGCAAAAAGTCCTTGTCGCCTTTCTTGTAAGCGATCATGTCGAGCGGACGGTTTCGATTGCCCAATTCAGCAACAGTAGTGCCGATAACTTTTTTGGTCTCAGGAACCAATTCGGAGATCGGAAACTTCACCAACGGCGTGCATGTGTATGCTGCCAGTAGATGTGGTTCACCTTCGATTGTAAACGGAACGAATGTTCGAACTGGAGAACGCGTTTCAAATCCGCCGTGAGCTCCGTGATAAACTTCGACGCTGACTCCACCGTCGACATCGTCAAACGAAAATGCGACGGCACGAAGTTTCGACGCAAACTCCTCATTCGACAAACCGGCAACGATTAGTTTGCCATCCATGTAGGCCAGATCCGTAATCGATTCGGCTCGAGGATCGCGTCCTTCCGCGGATGCTGCAGGCGCATTACCGAGCTTTGCCACAGCATGCTTGACGTTAGACAGGTTCAAAGCGGCCAGCTGTGGCGCGCCAGTCGTTCGCAGAATCACTGCTTGGCTGTCTGGGCCTCGACCACGAGACACTGAGAAATAGATGTTGCCGCTCTTTGGATTAACGACCATGTCGTTAATGAGGATGTCGTCGCTTTTGGTTCCGAGCAGCGCGGCGATCTGTTGGTCGATCTTTTTGATATCAGCGTGGCCCAAGCCGCTCGGCTCAGTGTCTTCGGTGTCGATGGCCACAATTGTCGCGGCACGCGTGTCGCCGACAAAGAGGATTCCGTCTGGCCCAAAAGCCAATGGACCTGCCATCTTAAGTTCTGCGTTGCCCGCGTTTAGTCCCCAGCTTTCTGCGACAGCAGGACAGACAATCATCATCGACAGAGCGACAGCCAATAAAAAGTGACGCATCGTAGGTTCTCCATTAAGGGTAGAGGACAAGATTGCGTCATTATTACAACCGAATCATCTTCAGCAAGCGGCACACAGTTCGAACACTTCCGAAAATCCCAAACGCCATTTCGCGCAGAATGGGCGAAGTGGGGGCGAGCCAGATTGTTAGGTCCCGCGATTCTGTTGCTCAGGTAGATTCTTGTCTTTCGCTCGCGTTATAGTTCTTTCGCACCTAGCCTTGCGGATCATTACTAAGATCCACGACAGTGCGTTATGCAAGAGGAATCGCGAGGCGAAGCAAGCTTTGCGGTTCAATGGATGCTACGATTAAGCAGTTGCCTAATCGAACCAACATCTGCCTCGAGTTCAATCAACCGCCAAATGTCGTTGCTCGCCGGAAGCTATCGTTTTCTTTGGATTCCTTTGGCTGCACTCGCCGCAGCGTGGTCCCCGTTCGTGTGGAACATGGAATTGACGCAATCGGCGTCCAGGCAGCAAGCGTCATACGACCGAGATTCGGACAATCATAAACTCCATGTCTTTATGCGCGATGCCGGTTGGTGTTGGTTCCAAGATCCACGTGCGATCGTGTGCGATGGCAAGCTCTTTATTGGTGGAGTGAAAGGCAATGGCGATGGTCAAGCTCATGTGAGTGTTTTCGACCTGAAAACTGGCAGTCGAATTGGCCAAGCCGAATTGCATTCTGCGTTCGACAACGACGACCACAACTCGCCAGTGTTCCACCGTCGCCCGGATGGCAGCATTTTGACTGTCTACGCGAGACACGGTCGCGAACGTTTTCACTGTTCTCGATTCTGTGATCCGGCGAAACCGTTGACGTGGAGTGAAGAATCTAGGCACGAGCGATCCATGCCAAATTCGAAGGACATGGTCACGTACATGAATTTCTGCGAGTTGAAGGATGAAGGCAAGCTCTATCTTTTCTTTCGCGGAATCGATTTTAACCCAACGTTCGTGACGTCTTCTGATCACGGAACGACTTGGAGCGAACCCGTTCACTTTTTCAAAGACGAATTGGACGGCCGCCATCGACCGTACGCTAGATACGCGTCAACCGGCAAAGACACCATCTACGTCAGCGTAACCGATGGGCATCCCCGAGACTTCGGAAACAGCATCTACTATTTTGAATATCGAAACGGTCGGTTCTACAGGGCTGACGGAACATTGATCAGACAGCTGGCGACAGATGGTGCCCTGCTGCCAAGCGAAGCGGAGCTCGTTTTTAAGGGGAGCGGCAATCCTAGTCGCGGACCTTCATTGAGTGCGATCGGCGCTGCATGGACAAGCTCGATTCAGATCGACAATCAAGGCTACCCGCACATCGCTTACACGCTCTATCACAGCAATGCCGATCACCGTTACCGGATTGCCTCGTGGAATGGCACTCGATGGGTTGATCGAGAAGTCGCGTTCGGCGGGAAGTGCTTGTACGATCGCGAGTCCAGCTATACAGGCCTAATCTCGCTCGATCCGGTCGACCCAACGTTCGTGGTTATTTCAACAGACGTCAACCCGACGACGGGAGCAGACCGCGATGGTCAGCATGAGATTTACTCGGCACGGATCAACCCGCACGATGGCATTCGCAACGTCCAATGGAAGCCGCTGACCGTGGACTCGCCGGTAAGAAACATGCGGCCGCTGATCGTGAGAACCGACGACTCTCGCATCATTCTTTGGAATCGTGGAGTGTACATAACTTACACCAACTACGATCTCGACACGGTTGGAATCATCGAAAGCGTTTCGAGGTCGGCCGGCGAGTAGAAATAGACCGGCTGTGATTCGGATCTGGCGGCGCCTGATATCTATGACAGAGCGAGTAATCGAGAAGGAGCGGTTCTCCGTAACCCATGCTTGGGAAGCACTTAACGCTTCCCAAATGACAGGAGAACTTTCATGTATTACCTCGGAATCGACAAGCACGCCCGACAGATCACGATTTCACTTCGCGATGACAGCGGCGATGTCCTGATGGCATGAGAGGTTTCGACGCGTCCCGACAAGGTCAACGAGTTCTTTCAGCGTCTCACTCGTGAGCGGTTGAGAGACGGCGAGTCGTTTATGGCCGTCCTTGAAGTCTGCGGTTTTAATTTTAATGATTGGCTGATCCGCATGCTTGGCGACTACCGCTGCGAGAAAGTCATCTTGATCTAGCCAGAAGAGCGAAATCGGCGAAAAACAGATCGTCGTGACTCCGCAGCTCTCAGCGAAGTGTTGTGGGTCAATCGAGCTCGTCTCTGGGAAGGGAAACCGGTTCGCGGACTGCGGCAAGTCGACATTGCATCCACAACAGATCAGGAAAATCGTCGACTCACGATGCTTCAGCTCAATGCCGGACGATCGCGGACTCGTCTTATCAACGCCCTTAGGCACATTCTTCGGCGTCACAATCTGCAGTGGGAGATGCAGACGAAAAAGTTCCCAGCTCAACGCGCAATCGCATGGCTGAAAACATTAGTTTTGCCTTCGATCGACCACATGGAAGTAGACCACTTAATCGCAGATCTCGAGCAAGTGCAGTGGATGCGACTTTCCG
This sequence comes from Planctomycetales bacterium, assembly GCA_020426925.1. GTDB lineage: Bacteria > Planctomycetota > Planctomycetia > Pirellulales > Pirellulaceae > JAGQPC01. Next base: position 12,453 of record JAGQPC010000390.1, read on the forward strand.
ACGGTTTGTCTTGAGCGCTTTCGTGGTGTCACTCAACCGCGTAACGACACGCATCCAGTACATCCTAAGTCTGAATCCGTTATCGCAGCCAAGCTTTTGGCCAAACAGATTCAGGACTGCCGCAAGACGATCAAGGAGCTTGATGCCCAGACCGCCGAAGTCATGAAACGGTATCCCGACGCACACATCTTCACGAACCTTCGTTGCGCCGGTAAACCAAAGGGGAGGAAGTGGCACAGCACAGCACAGCACAGCACAGCGTGGAATACGGACAAGATCCTCCTTTCAATCTCATCGGACTTTCTGCATTCAAATATCCGAGCTATGATCCAGCTAGCGTCTTTTGTCCTGGATTCACCATGAGTGGCATGCGGGATAATGCTGAACGATGTCGAGCAGCGCCAAACCTGAAGCGGGGAACGGCTGTATGTCACGAATTGCGGTGATCGGAGGAGGAATCAGCGGGCTTGCGGCCGCACACCGGCTGATGGAACTCGATGCTCGTGCGAATGTTTCGGTCTTCGAATCCAGCCACAGGCTGGGAGGAGCCCTTGCGACGGAGGCTGTCGATGGGTTCCGCATTGAGTCGGGTCCTGACAGCATGCTCAGCCAACTCCCATGGGGCGTCGAACTCTGCCGCCGAATCGGGTTTGCGGATGAACTCATTGGAACCAACAGCGAGCATCGCCAGACGTGGGTCGTTCGAGCCGGTCGACTAATTCCGCTTCCGGAGGGTTTGGCGATCATGGCTCCGCGCCGGCTCTGGCCAACGGTCCGCTCGCCAATTCTGAGCGTGCGCGGCAAACTGCGACTGGCCTGCGAACGGTTCATCCGACGGCGCACAGATACAACCGACGAAAGCCTCGCCGACTTTGCCACACGTCGCGTTGGCCGCGAGACATTCGAACGACTCGTCCAGCCGCTGGTGAGCGGAATTTATATGGCGGACCCGCGCCGGTTGAGCATCCAGGCCGCAATGCCTCGATTCGCCGCGATGGAAGCGGAGCACGGTAGCCTCATTCGCGCGGCTCGCCGGTTGGCGCGAACGAATCGGAAGACTTCGGCGGAAGAAAAGCCGTCGCCAATCCCATCCAGCATGTTCGTGGCACCGCGCACCGGTATGGAAAGTCTGGTAACCGCGCTGGCCCAGCGGCTGCCAACTGGTTCCATCCATCGCAATTCGACTGTGGAGGAATTGGTACAGAAACAGGAAAATGGCTGGCAAGTACGAGGTCAGACCGCGCGAAGTCGATTCGATGAGAACTTCGACGCGGTCATTCTTGCGACGCCCTCGAATCGGTCGGCACAATTGCTTCAGCGTATCGACGCGTCACTGGCCAGTGAGCTGTCGGACATCACGCATTCCGGCTGTATCATCGTGACACTGGCGTTCGTTCGCGACGACATCGCCCATCCATTGAATGGTCACGGGTTCGTTGTGCCGCACGTCGAGCAGCGGGATATTGTCGCGTGTACATTCAGCAGCGTAAAATACGCCGAACGCGCTCCGGAAGGCCAAGTTCTGCTTCGAGTTTTTCTTGGCGGTGCGATGCGTCCCGATCTGATGGAACTGGATGACGATAATGCAGTCATCGCGGTCGTGCTGCGGGAACTGAATCAATTAATTGGTCTCAGCGGACAACCTGGACTTGTTCGAGTGCATCGCTGGTCGAACGTGATGCCGCAGTATCACGTCGGGCATCTAGTCCGAATGAGCTCCATCGAAGCATCTGTTGCAATGATTTCGGGTCTCGAATTGGCCGGCAACTCCTATCGTGGTGTCGGCATCCCGCATTGTATTCACAGTGGCGAGCAGGCCGCCGAGAGCATTCTCAAGGCGGTCGGCCGTACGCGTCAGTCTGATTTCGAGTCGGAGAACTAGCGACCAAAGCCCATGAAAACCTGAGGGATTTCTTCGAGGCCATCGATGGTTAGAATAGAACGGCAACAAGGAACAAAAGTCATGCAACCGACCATAGCAAGCTACACAGCAGACGACTTCAACACTCAGCCTCTGATGCTGTACTACGAAGTGACGCAGGCATGTGATCTGGTTTGTAAGCACTGCCGGGCATCGGCACAGGAGCAATCGCATCCCGATGAGTTGACAACCGAACTGTCGAGGGCGCTCATCGAACAGGCCGCGACTTTTCCTCGACCGCCGATTCTCGTCATGACTGGCGGTGATCCACTGTAGAGGCCCGACCTGTTCGAGCTGATCCGTCACGCGAGAGATGTCGGGCTGCAGGTGGCTTTGACTCCATCGGCCACGCCGCTGGCAACGCCGGAAGCGCTGGCCCGCGCCCAAGAAGCCGGTGTCGCCCGCTTGGGAATCAGCCTGGACGGAGCTGACGCCGAGACGCACGATGCCTTCCGTGGTTGGCAGGGCAGTTTCGATCGTACCATGGAGATGCTTGAAGACGCGCGGCAGCTCGACATGCCGGTACAGATCAACACAAGCATTACCTGTCGCAACTTCCACCAGATCAATGATATTGCCGAGCTGCTCTCCACACGCGGCATCGCCATGTGGTCGGTCTTCTTCTTGGTTCCAGTAGGACGTGGAGTTGGGGAAGAACGGATTTCTCCGGAAGAGTATGAAGTCGCTTTTGAACAGCTGTGGCTGTTATCGCAACGTCACCCCTTTGGAATCAAGACGACGGAAGCACCGCACTATCGGCGTTTTGTGTTGCGCCGAAACGGTGATCCGCTGGCCGAGCCGAAAGCTGGCACACATCCCGCTCGCGGCAAGACCCACCGCGCGCCACTCGGAGTTCGCGACGGACGTGGCGTGATGTTCGTCAGCCACACCGGCGAGATCTATCCAGCGGGATTTCTGCCGCTAAACTGCGGCACGTTTCCTCATGATTCGATCGTGGAAACCTACCAGAAACACCCTACGTTTGTGTCGCTGCGCGATGCCACACAGCTGAAAGGCAAGTGCGGCACGTGCGATTACAACGATATTTGCGGCGGCAGCCGCGCCCGCGCCTTCGCC
>JAGQPC010000391.1 GCA_020426925.1 Planctomycetales bacterium
TCCTTCCGCGAGCCAAGCGACTCCGATGGCGTTCGCGCCGGACGACGTCGAGATTTACATTGACGAGGAAGGTCAATACTTTCTGGGATCTCAAGGACCGTTCCAGTTGGATGGAATCGAGCAAATGTTGGCCGATCTATCTGCAAACAGCACGGCGAGTCGCGCGGTGAAGATTCGCGCCGACCTAAAATGCAATTGGGATCACGTCGTCAAGGCGATTGACTCGTGCCACAAGCACGGAATGCACGACGTCAAAGCGACCGCTGCGGTCAAACTGGAATAATATGTGCCGACGCCATGGTCCGCAAACGACACGAAATCCGCTCGCTGAATATTGCTCGGCCGCCGCTGTTTGAAGAGCAGTCGTGGTTACTGCAATCGGTATGGGCAGTGTTGATCGCATACGTTGCCGGCATCGTCATTGCGAAGTTCCGCTTTGATAACCCCGATCCAGGCCGCAACGCTTTTACGTGGCTGGCTGTTCTGGGAGCAGTCTGGGCAATCATCGGCATTTGGTTGCAACACATCAAGAAATCGACTCTTCGCCGTGGTGTCTTGCTGTCGTTCTTTCTAAGCCTTATTGTCAACGTCACGCTGTTGGTCGCGATGTCACTTTTCAGCCTGTTTGTATCGCGTGAAATTAAGGTGGCGGAAGAGCCCAAAGAAACAAAGCCTACCGAAAAAGTCGTTGAATACGACATGACAAGTGTCAGCGGCGAAGATCGCGTGCGACGCGAGATCACGGCACCCGTCGAAACAGGCCGTCCGGACGCACAGCATATGGAGGCCATCAGCAAGCGAAGTGTCGCCAATCTGGAATCCGAGAGCAAGCTCGATCCCGCCGATCTGGAAACGCAGAATTCCATTCCGTTGTCCAAGCTGAATCGTCAGCTTGTTCAAACCGCTCCTCGATTCTCTGACTTGCAGGGGACAATCAGCCGCCAGTCCATCGAAACCGATCCAGTCGTCGGCAAGCCTGTTCCTCATGACTTGCCAAACCCACAGCGGCAGAAACAACAAGCCGAACTATCGCCCAGTCCACAGTTGGCTCAACGAAAGATGACGCAGGTCGCGCCGACTCCGCTTGACCTGCAGACGGAGATCACTGTCGAACGCCGCATCGACACGCCGGACATTTCGCGAAAATCGCAGCGGCAGGACAACCCTGAATTGGGCTCAGTCGAACCGACGCTCCGTCGCCGAGTCCGGACGCCATTCACGCTTCCTAACGCTCAGTTAGCCGCGGCGATGGAAGAGTCGACGTCCGAACAAACGGAACCAGCTGCGTTGCATCCGGAGGCAACGGCTCAGCAGAAACGACAAACGGTTTCCAACGAGAACCGTCCCGTGACCGAGCCGCTGGCGGACGAACCAATTCGAATGTCGCGGCAAACGATGGACAGAACTGAATTCGCTCCGCGTCAGCTGGAGATTGCAAGAATCGACGAGCAGAGTCCAGCACGGTCGAACGCGCCAACTCAATCCAAGTTCACCTCAGCCGCGGAATCGCCAGCCGTGGCATCCTTAGCGAGCGCGACAGAGGTGACAAACGACCAAGATACAAAGCCCACCGAATCCAATACCAGCATCGCTCGTCAGCATCCAAATCCGTCGCCGCGTCAGGTTGAACACGCCAATACAGAACTAGAATCAGCGCCAGAAACACCAACTACGCCATTCGAAAGCACCCTGGTTCGCAACCAAGCAGTCGACACGCCATCGCCGACCCAGGGTGCAATCGAGGCAACGGAAGTTGCTCGTTCCGCTCAAACGAACGCATCGCAGACAGTCGACGCTTCTCCCCTGGTTCATGCGACTGAGTCCATCGCAAATGCTCCTGCGGCTGAACAGCCTGCGGCCAATCCGTCGACTGGGCCGATTGCCGTGGCGAAATCGGTCTTGGGTGTTTCGGGATCGCGTGCGGAACCGAACTTTGAAAGTGAGGCTCCGGCGAAGCCGAGTGTCATGACAACGGCCTCAACGTCGGCACGCCGCAACATGGCCAGTCAACGAGACCAGCCCGGTCCGGCGCTCGCGCCTAGCGACGCGCCCAGCATCAAACGAGCTATCGCTCAAAACGAATCGCCGACCGCGTCAATGATCGCGCGAGACGTTCCGGGGGCCGTCGCTGCCGGGTCGGCACAGCCCGAAGCGCTTGACGCAAGTTCGTCATCCAACATCACAAAAGCTAACTCTAACGCACCGATGAGACTCATGACAGCTCAGCCTGGTGAGTCTGATATCGATGTTGGTCCGACACGTATTGCGTCCAGCACTGGCGTCGCGCGGGCGTCAGGAGGTGGTCAGCCTACGGTGAATCTTGAGTTGGCCGGAACTGGTTTGCCTCGCAGTGTTTCGAAGTCACCAGCGACTCAGGCGAATTCGAGTCACCAAGCTGAAGTCCCTGCTGTCGTCGCGGGAAGCGGCGATCCGAATCAGGTAGCAGACGAACCTTCGTCACCAAGTATCGGCGGACTCACGCGGCGAACTCCAGCCCCAAGCAGCGCAAACGCCGAAGGAACTTCGGGCGGAGCATCGAATCCGTCGCCTCAGCAAGACATAAACACCGATAGCCAAATCGCACAAAGCCTGGTCAACAGCAGTGTCAATAGTGGCGTCGATCGAGCTGAATCGAAGAACGCACCTGAGTTTAATGAAACGACGCCCGGCGGCGGTACTGCTTCACCGAGGCGAGCTCCACGAGGTCGAGCGATCGCGACGAACACTCGCGCCAATCAAGTGGAAATCGTTGGTTCCACCGAATCGACGGGTTCGGCGAACGTCCCCTCGTTGCGCGCAGACGATCTGGCAACTCACCGCGCAGCAACCGGAATTCCGCAACGTCGAGATGACGAGCGAACCGGTGCCCTGATCGATGATATTGTCTTTGATGGCAAGAGTTCAGGTGCGAGCGAATCAAGCATCAATCGCCAGACGGCGTCTCTTGCAACGGACACCGGGCCAACAGTTGCGGCAAACGATGGGCAAGGAATGATCGCGCGAAGCCACAGAGAAACTCAATTGCCGACCGCTGCGGAGGCGGATGTCGTTGTCGACGTGCCCCCAGCTGGGAACGATGCCGCTCCTAGCAACGAGCTTACCGATGCTCCTGCCGTTGCGGCGGATATAGGCGATACTCCTAGAAGCCAATCTGGCGGATTCTTGGCCAAGGTTGATGCAGCCGAATCGATTGGTGGCTTACTCGCCGATCCGTCAACAACGATAGGCATCAACCGGCGTCGAGCCAGTCCAATCAGCACCAGCATCGTTGAATCTCCGGAGCGTTACGTTCGCAAGGATTTTGGCGCGCCAATTTCGGTCGACGCAACAGCAGCCGTTCCAACAAGGGCGTTTCAAAACAGGCTCAATCGCAAAGGTGACGCGCCGGCCGGAGGCGAAGACAAACCGTTACCCAAAACCGAACAAGCGATTGAATTAGGTCTTGTGTTTCTCGCGAATCAACAATTACCCGATGGAAGTTGGTCGCTAAATTTCCGTGGCGATGGGACTCCCTACCCCGAAGATGAGCTGGCGCTGTTGCAGTCGGATACAGCCGCAACGGCACTCAGCCTACTGTCATTTTTGGGTGCGGGCTACCATCACGTTGAAGACAAGTACGCCGACAACGTTGAAGACGGTCTTAAGTTTTTGACTGACCGACAGCAGGAAAGCGGTGACCTGTACATTCCGCAAAACGAAGCCTCCAATCAGAGCGCACAGCTTTACAGTCACGCGATCGCCACAATTGCGTTGTGTGAGGCGTATGGAATGACCCAGGATCCAAAATTGCAGCAGCCAGCCCAGGCGGCGATCGACTTCATCGCCGCAAGCCAGCATCCAACTCGCGGCGGTTGGCGATACGCTCCCAACATCAGCGCTGACACGTCCGTTACGGGATGGATGATGATGGCGTTAAAAAGTGGTGAACTCGCAAATCTAAAAGTTCAGCCTAAGACGTTCAAAGGCATTGAAACGTGGTTGGACTATTCCCGCAAGAGTGAAGCTCAGCCGCACCTGTTTCGATACAACCCGTGGGCGCCAGACACACTTCAACAGCGACACGGTCGAAATGTCTCATCGACGATGACTGCGGTTGGGCTATTGATGCGGCTGTATACTGGCTGGCAACGCGACACGCCGGAAATGATTTCGGGAGCGGAATACCTAAAACGACAACTGCCTGAAGTGGGTTCGCAACGTGCTCCACAACGTGACACGTATTATTGGTACTACGCCACTCAAGTCATGTTCCATATGGGCGGCGAGCACTGGGTAGCATGGAACACTCGGCTGCACAGCATTCTCACGCAATCGCAAATCCAAACAGGGCCCATGGCGGGAAGCTGGGATCCTCTGACGCCGGTGCCCGACAGATGGGCGCCTCACGGAGGTCGGCTTTACGTCACGACTTTGAATTTACTTTCGCTGGAAGTGTACTATCGCCATCTTCCAATCTACGAGGACACGGCAAAGTAAGCCCGTGCCATTCATTACGCGTCGTGATTTGCGCATGAGTGCGAGGCCGTTGCGTGTTGTTCACGAATGCGTTCTGCACCAAAGAGAAATCCTCCCGAAAGAGGCAAGTCGCGAGTCTTGACGACGCATTCGACGAGTTCGCCCGGGAACTGAACGGTAAACTCGCTTCCGACTCGAAGCATGGGGTCTTCAATGGTGAAAAGCGACATCGAATTGCCCGACGACGTCACAAGCGACGAGTCGATTCGTTTGCCTTGAAAGAACAACGCGAGTACAGAGTTGTACGCATTGACTCGAGTTTTGCTGGTCATCCTCTAGTTAACTCTGCTTGAATACTACGTTTCTAGTCTCTGCGATCTGATGCAATTGTCACTGTGCACCAAGCGATGAATTTGTCGATCGCGTTTCCAAAGTCATGCAGTGACATGGTGGAAGAAGTTGGATGAATTCTGCCTGACTCACAACAATAGTTTGCGGTATTTACGCTCGACATGGCGGAACTCCGAAGAGTTCCCAATAGTTGTTTGAGCGACGTATCACGATGCGTTTTGTCATCACGAAATGCTTCTCTTGGACCTCCACTGCAGCTCAGAGGCAGTACTTTCAGGAACGCGGCGCAAGGCAGGATCAAACAAACTTCGCGCAATCTCGGTGAACTCGTGACATGGCGGAAATCCGCTGAATTTGCATTGGTGGTTTTGCGAGAGCATCATGGCTGTCTTCAATGAGCATCAAATGCGCCGTTACAAATCCATCAAACGCTAGTCGCATCATAGCTGATTGGCGGATGAGAGACTCGTTGCACTCAAGACGGTTGAAACAGAGCGTCTTAGGAGTAGAGTTCAGCAACCAAAACCATGAGGCGCCCATGAAAGACATCGACATTTCGGCAGCAACCGTTCAGCGATCTCAGTTGCTTCACCTGCTCGCTGGGG
>JAGQPC010000018.1 GCA_020426925.1 Planctomycetales bacterium
GCAGTTGCATGCTAATCGCAGATCCAGCGACTGCTCGCGGTCGAGCCGTGAACGCTGCCATCTGATGTGGCCCTGCAAGTCGGCAGCGGACCGTGACACGGTCTTCCGCTGTTCTCATTTCGATCGCTTTGAAATCGACATCGATTGTCTCTAACGGATCGATGATCTTGTCACGCATGAATTGACGACTGTTGTCCAGTCGTTCTTGCACGACTTTGTTAAGTCTCGATTTAGCCGTCTCGGCCATTTTTTCTTTTACATGGCTATTAACCAGCCCGCGGTTGTCCTGATGTTCGCCGATGGCGAGTTGGCGAACGACCCATCCCAGAAGTGGAACGCGGTCGTAATCCGTACGCACATCAACCAATTCGTCGCCGCCGCTGGCATCAGCGCTGGGGGCAGACGTCCGGACTCCACGCTTGTTCATAAAGATCGGAATTCCCGCTCGGAACCAGCCGTTACCGCGACTGAATAGACGAACGGGGCCCTTGCGAGAAATCGTTTCGGATTCGGTGGTTCCTTCCGCGTTCAACTTTAAATTGATGCGGTTTTCATCTGGAACCAGCTGCACTTCTAGCTTTGTCCAAGTCTGATTCTTTCCTGAAACTGATGCGCCGAGAAAATTGTCCGACACCGATTCCTCGATTGGACGGATGACCGGAAGCATTTGATTCATCAATTGCCCAGAAACGGACACTCGCACGTTCGCGTTCCGGTAGTGTAGCGTTACGGTTTCGGCAAGATTGGCGTGAGGAGTTTCTCCTTTGGCATCGGCCGGAAATCGATAGAGGTTGCGCACTTGTTCCAAAAGAGCGGCCGCTGTCTTGTCACTCGGTACGGCTTCGAAGTTTTCGATGCTGGCCAGAAAGTATCTGGAATCGAATGGCTCGACTGCCCAACAGTCGAGGTGTCGCTTCAACGTTTGAATCGAGTCGGATTGCAAGAAACGCTCTTGATCTTCCGTTAGTTCGACCGAGTTCATTCGTTTCAGTACGTTCTGAGCTACTTGACGTCGCACGTCAGCGTGGCTGTGTGCTGCTTCAGCGGCGGTCCGAATTGTCGACAATTGCAGGTAGTCTCGCCATGATTGATGGTTGTCACTCTCAGATTGCAGCAACGTGGAGACCGCATCGACTGCATCTGCAACTGAAGAGTCTGGACTGGCATGCACAGGTTGTCCGTTTTCCGTGTGCGCATTGGTCAGCAGAATCTGTCGCACGCCGTTCCACAGCAAGCATCGACGTTCCAAGCTGTACGCAACTTGGCGAACGCTGGCGTCATCGACCAAGCTTCCTGTGTTTGGCAAAACGGCCTCGTCGACACCAGATAGCTTTGTCAACTCTTCAACGAGCTCAGCCGATTCTTCAGAGTCGTCCAGTCCGACAATCGCGAGTTCTTGTAGCTTTGACACGCAGGCGTCGATCCAGCCAGCCACTTGCTGGTTGCAGTGCAATTCTCGAAGTTCATCAAACTGATTAAACAACGCAACGGGAACCTGAAGTTTGAGATCGCAAGCAGCGGAGTCTTCGATTGCGGGATCAAGTTCCAGCAAATTCTGATCGGGCACATCAAGTGGGTCGAGAGGCTTCTGCGGCGGAACGACTAAGCCGTCCAGTGTGCTTGCTGTTGAATCACCCTGACTTTGGTTCGCGTCGGCTCCGTCTTGTTTTTGGACTGCTGAGCTGTGGTCTTCGCCTTGAGTCGGTCGCTTGGCTGCGATCCTCGCTTCCTTGTTGGCGTCTTGCTTCCGTTCACGTGATGTGTCGGATTCGCCGACTTCTGATTCGTCTGTCGATGTCGCAAATGAGGCTAGTCGAAATTTCGAGACGCCGTCTGACGGAGCAGGTGTTTCCGCTGACTGCGAGCGAGTAGCAGGAATCGTGGGCAGTGGGCTGAACGTTTGTCGAACGATTGTGGTTTGAGTTGGTCGACTCAGACAATCGATAACCGTTCGTTTTTGCTGCACAAAGCGATCTGCAACATGACGCCTGTGATTGCTGCGAAGTTCCGCGAGCATTTCCGTGCGGCGAGCAACGTGCGAACTCGTCGGACCGAGCGAAACGACACTGGTAGTCCCAGTGTCGTTGCTGAACGGGCGAGCATCGCTTGTTCTGGCTACGTTGCGCCACCAAAGATCAGGGACTTGCAGTGCCATTCCCATGAGCAATAGCACAACGAACAGTGTTGATCGATGGGAATATCGCTGGTGGTTCGGCATTGTGAATTCGGTCGATGTGCAGATCTGTCCTACATCTGGCATCGGCGTGTGTCAGCCGGTTATTTCCCACAATCGCATTTCCCCGGTCTATCCGAACCAGGTAGACCGTATCGATTAGGTTAACAGTACGCATTGCACTGGAATCTGCTGATTCTGTGGGCACAGTGTGCAAAAAAGAAGACGGTAACGGCTCCTGACTCGTTCTCAAGCTCCTGCCAGCCGGAGCCTGGGAACGAGGTATCATTCTCATCTGCCGATCCCAACTTACAGTCCGACCGCTATTTCATTTTTTGAAATACAGATCGTCTTTGTTGCCTCGCGACATCAGGTACGCGAGCAAGTCAAGCACTTCGTCTTCGTTCAGCACATTCAGAAGTTTGTCTGGCATCAATGACGTCGGTGACGGATCCATTCGTTCGATCGATCCTTTTTCCAGAACTTTGATTTGAGTGGCATCTTCCGGATTCGTTTGGACAGTAATCTTTCCGTCTGCCTCACCCACAACTCTTCCAGTCAGCACGAGCCCATCATCAGTATGCACAATCGTTGCGCGGTATTGATCGGAGATCGTTTTGCTGGGATGGACAAGTGAGTCGATGAAATCGCTGTAACTGAATCGACTAACGACGCTTGTCAGGTCAGGTCCCGTCGCACCTCCGATACCATCAAAGCGATGACAAATGATGCACTTCGCAGCCGCGAAGGTTTGTTTGCCTCGTTCGAAATCACGGCCAATCATTTTTGTTTTCGTGAGCGCGACGATTTCTTCCGCTGTCCATTCCTGCCCTGGGCCTACCGGTTTGGGCAGCTCTTCAGCCGGGATCGGTTTAGTTAGATCTTCGGATTCCAACGCAGCCTTTTCCGCGTCGGACAGGTTTTCCATGGCTTCTTTGCGAATGTTGTCGATGAAGCCGTTGTAGCTCGCTCCACCAGCTCGGCCTTTCGCGGCAGCCAGCCATGAGAAATACGATTTTCTTTCGTCCAGCGTCCAACCGTACCGTTGATTGCGAAGGACAAATGCGTAGTGCAGTTTTTGCAGCTCGGGTTGGTTCGAGATCATTTCAGCGATCGTGTTACCGTAGCCTTTGTTGCGTTCGAGCAACTGCGACGTCGCCAATGCATCTGTCACGTAGTCTTTTTCCATTAGGGCCAACGTCTTTTGCACGACCGTTGGAGCGTTCAAATAAACGAGGACTCGCGAAAGCTCTTTGTCGAGATCGTTATCACCCGACGGGAATTCAGCTTCGATGTTATCTAGCACCTTCGAGGCCAGTTCAGTGTTGGGTTGCCCCAGTCGAATGAACGCTAATGCGTAGGCTCGTAATACCGCAAGCTTCAATTGCTTCGAGCCATTTGAAAATGGCGACTGCCCCAGCAAGGCTACGACTTCGGGTAGCAATGCGGCTTTCCCCGCATCGTCTAACTGGTTGGATCCAGCTCGAGCAAGTGCAATCGCCGCGATCGCTCGGGCTGTCGCGTCGGTTTGAGCCAGCGCGTCGGCTTTCCATGTCGCGATTGGTTGGTGTTCGAGCGCCGTTCGTGCCGCATAGCGAATGTGGCGATCAGAATGAGCAAGATTCGACCAAATCAAGTCCATGTCTGCTGTTGCGCCGGCTTCGTGAAATGATTCCAGTTTACGGCGAAGTGCTCGCAGCGAACTTCCTTCGTCGTTTGTCAATTTCGCCGGTTCGGTCGACTCAGTGCCGACGTAAGTGACGCGATACAGAGCAGAATCGGTCCCACGCCCGCCAACCGTGAAATAGAGTGCTCCATCCAGCCCGACGACCGCGTCAGTTAGCGGCAACGCGACTCGCGCGACGAATTCTTCTTTTTCGCCTGTGTACGATGCACCGTCTGGTGTCAGATGGATGGCGTACATTGTGCCGAAAGTCCAGTCCAACAAATAAAGTGCCTTCTGATATTTGGCCGGGAACTTGGTTCCATAACCGAACGTCACGCCAACCGGAGAACCTGGTCCGATGTCGACGACCGATGGCAGGCTATCTTCAAAATAGGCTGGCCATTTTCCGGTACCGCTGCGCCAACCGAAATCGCTGCCGCTGACCGCATGGCACAGGCGCGTTGGGCGGTACCACGGCATGCCTAAATCCCATTCCATATCGGCGTCGTAGGAAAACAACTCGCCGTCAGCATTGAAATCCATATCGAATGCGTTTCGATATCCGATGCTGACAATTTCCCACGTGGTTCCGTCGGGATCGGTTTTGGCGATCCAACCGCCCGGCGCTAGTCTGCCTCGTGCGTGTCCTCGAGCATCCCATTGTCGAGGCAGCAGCAGATCTTCGCCCCAATTGTGAAGCATGCGAGTGTGCGTGATGCCGGCTGGCGGATCCGTGTGATTTCCGCAAATGACGTAGATCGATTTTCGGTCTGGTGAAAGTCTCAGTGCGTGAGGTCCATGTTCGCCGCCGCCTCGAAATTCTTTTAGCTTTTCAACGCTGTCGAGCTCGCCGTCTTCTGTTGTATCGCGCAGACGATACAAGCCGCTGCCGGGACCACCATTCACCGAAACATACAGACTGTCAAACGCAAACAGGAAACCATGAGCCGATGTCATGTTCACGGCCAGCTTTTCGACTTTTGTCTCTTCGTCCGTTCCGACTTTTCCGGGCGTGATTCGGTAAAGGCCTTTATCGCCTTGATCCGTCGCGATCAGGCGGCCCTTGGAATCGATCGTAAGATTGACCCATGAACCTTGGTCACCCTTCGGAACGTTGTACAGCAACTCGACCTGAAATCCTGCGGGAACTTGAAATTGTTCTCGAGCCGCATTTGCGTCGGCCGGATCTTCATCAGGTGCTCGCGTAGGTTGCACCGCCGGCTTTTGGGTTGACGGTTCTGATTTCACCTGGTCCTGTGCGAACAGGAACTGGGCGGGGAACAGCAAAAAGAAAAACGTCGCACGATACGAAAGACGCATGTTTGTACCTCGTAGGCTGGAAATAATAGAAGTCACAACTGGACTCCCAGGCGAGGCCTAGATTCTAAACAGAACCGTGCGTCACGTAAAATCGGTTCACAATCCTTGCGACCGATTTCAGTAGTTGAACACGGAAACGCCAGATTTTTAGCACACGGTCGCGGCCAGCTTGCGGATCGATTCAGCGACTTCCCACTCTTCCGGTTACTCGCTATCGGGCAGTGGCTTCTTGGCGTTGTCGATCCACAGGCACAAACCAGCAGTGTCGCCAGAAGTCGATTCGACCGAGTACAGCGTCAGCGGCGCCGTCGGAGAATGGATCGTTGGTGAATCTGAAACAGATGACGTTCTCTTCGGCTGATCGCCCATCAGCAGGGAAACGATTTTGGGATTTACTGTGCAGTGTGATGCTGTGCCATCGATCTCGATGACCACGGAACCCCAGGTCGGGTCGTTTGGGTTGCGCGCAAAACGCATTTGAACAAACGTTTCCCGCGTGTCAGGTTCGGGCTCCAGCGTAAACTCACGAACATCAGGTGCATGCACATCTTGCAGAGTGTTAACCGTTTTCGAGCCCCAGTTTAAATATAAGCGTTTCGTTTCGTGATTCGGAAGTCGAACCGCCCAACGATTTACGAACTGTTCGGAAGTTGGCAACCGCCTGGCAGCAATCTGGTCGGGATCGTCCACGTTGATCAGTTCGAAACGTTCTCGCAGGGCACGAAGTTCCGCATCGGTTCGTGCGAGTCGCATCGACGTGATGAAGTGCGAAATCCCGATCGCGAAACAAGTGACAATCGCAAGCAGGCCGATCAACGAGATATTGCGAGTTTGCATGAGCATTGTTGTGAGCTTGTAAGCTAAACGATCTCTGACGTGCGGCGGTTGATTCGAAGTGCATCAGTAGAGAGCATCTGGTGGAGCTATCGCGTTAAGGCGTTTTTCGATTTCGCGTTCAATTTCGGCGCGAATGCGTTTCCTGTCGGCGTTCGACGCGTTGCTGAGTTCGGACGAGTATTCCCGTTCAACCTGTGAGCGGACGATCGGCAAGTTTGAATCGCGTGCTCGTTTGTGTCCGTCAACAACAAATCCGCTGTGTTCGTGCATTTGATGCGGCCTTGGGGGGTAGCGAGAAGAGACTAGCGACGTCGTAGTGTGATTCGATCTGACATGAGGATAGCTCGGCCTTTGCTTTCACGGTTGTCACTTGTCAGGCTGCGAATCGACGAAAGGTTTTTTGTTCCGATACAGCTCAAGCCGTTGTTTCATGTCTTTCAGTGTCGCCTCGTCTTCTACAAGCTCAATCGCCTGTTCTTGTCGCTCGATTGCTTTCGCGAAATCACCTGCAGCTGCGTAGGAGGCGGCGAGTGTGTCCATCGCGTATCCGTCTTTCCAGTCACTTGCTTCGCATTCAAGCGATGCAACTTCGATCGCACGTTTTGGGTTGCGATGTTTCTTCTCTGGACATGTCGCGAGAATCCATCCCAAATTGTTCTTTGCGTCTGGATAAGCTGCATTCAACTGAATGGTCTTCTCGTAGTCTTCGATAGCCCGGTCGATCTCGCCTGCTCGATCGCAGGCGTAGCCCCGGTTGTAGTAGAAGTATGCGAGCCTAGGGTCATTCGGGTCGCCGATCGCTGCCGTCGCCTTTTCAATTGCGATTGCGTAGTCGCTCAATGCCGAATCAATGTCGCCGAGATATGAGTAGCAATTACCGCGATTGCCGTAAATCGAAGGGTTATCTGACGTCTTGGCAACTTCAGTGAAAAGCTTGATTGCTTTTTCGTATTCGCCATTCTGATAAGCCTTCTCCGCCGCACGATAACCGTCGGCTGATCCACACCCGACAAGTGCGATGGTCGACGCGAGAAGAATTAATAGTGTTTTCGGGAGATGTTTCACGGGAGTCCTGAGTTGAAATGAAACTTCTACGACCAGAAAGTGACGCTGTCCAAGTAGTCTAACGAGCAGTTCGATTAATTGCCAACAATTACAGCTTGACGATTTCTGCAAACGTTCGATTCGAACGACGCCGCCAAATGAATCCGTCAAGAACGTAGTGGGTGATCTGCGGAACTGCGAGCAACGGCGCGACTATCGATTCAAGAATGCCAAGATTCCATTCGCTGCCGAACAACCAACCGTGCTCATGCCAATATCCGCAGTCCCAGGCGAGTTCCTCGGCGTAGGCCAGCGCCCAAACGATGCCAAGAAACATCGCGATTCTTGGAACGTGATGCGCTTGTGCCGTGTCGTTTCTTTTCGTTGTTCGCCAACTGTACCAGTACACCAACACCATGTACGGCACTCCGTGCGTGATCACGTTGGTCACGGTGAACGCGTAGTCAGAATTGAATGAGACGATTCCTACGTACCAGCAAACCGCTGTCGTTGCGACAACAACGTCCTTCCCCGGGTTCCATTGTTTGCGTGCAACGCCTCGGTAGATTGAACGAGCGGCATACAGCGTTAATGCTGTCCAGTAGATCGGTGCCGCATACGTGGCAAGTTCGGCTGGTAACGCTGCAAAATCACCTTCAAGAAACCACCAAAACGTGCGAGGCAGATTTGCGTGCCAATGCAACAGCGGATAAATCGTCGCTAAGTAGATCGCGGTCGCATCGATCCACCACCCAACTCGATCTGAGTCAGATTCTCGAGACCGATACAGTGCAACCCAGCCATATTGTTGCCGCACAAAATGAAAGACCGCCAAGTACGCAAGCAATCGCCAGAACAGAGTTTTGCTTTCGGAATGGATGGCCCATCCAATCAGAAACGCTAACAGAGGCGTCAATCCGTAGAGCCACGGTCGGCGACGAAGTTCTGTGCGGTCGAAGTAGACTCGAAATCCAGTCGCATAAACGTGCGCCACGTCGATCATCAGCACCGCGCCGATCCAAAGCCAATCGGGCGTGTCGTCGTTCACGATGCCCAGCGGAATTCCAAGCAAAACCAATGTGATTGCTAAGACGGCGCTACCCAGAAACGTCCATAGATCGATCCGGCGCGAGAATAACCACGGAAGAGATTCGCCAGTCGTTGGTTCGTCTGCTGCTTTCGACATCGAATCAAACGATCTTCTAAAGAATTGAATCGAAAGCGATTTCTTGCTTCTGCATGACTTCCTCGGCACTGCGAACACCGTGGAAAAACGCTTCTTCCATCAACGCAATTCCGCTCAAGTCGGTGCCAGCGAAGTGAATCGACCGAAACGGCTTGGCTGCGAGTCGTCGCGCATCGCTCCACACGAAACCTGGTCGAGGCTGCACCATGGCGTGTCCCCAACGCATGCAATCGATTCGCGTCACAAGCGACCGAATGTCAGGATGAGCGATTTCCAGATCGCTGAGTGCGACTTCTGACCAGTGCTCCCAGTCGAGTTCCAGCAATTGTTGTCGAGAAATATCTGGATCGGCAACCGCGAACGGATAATACCAAGTGACAACTGTTGGGCCGTGGTCGGCTCCGGTCTGATGAGTCGAAACAACATAGCCGAGCGACTTCGAGTCGTAAATCACGTTGTCCCAACACATGCTGAAGCCGCTGTTTTGTGGCCGATCGCGCAAGTGCACGTTGGCCACGAGCCACGATCCGTATTGAAACGGCGTGACGTTCCGAGCTTCCACAAAACCGTCGATCAAATGCGGCGCCAAAAATTGTGGAGCAGCGAAGATCACGTGTGGTGTTCGAAATCCTATCGCTTTTTCGGACGCCAAATCAAAGGCTGTCACACCGGCGCCGCTATTGTCAGAGTCTGCTGCGATACCACATACCGCATGTCGACACAAAATCGAATCGGCAACACGACTTACAAGGAAATCGACGATTCTGCCGTTCCCTTCCGGCCACGTAATCACGGGCTGCGATTCGTCGCCCGGCCTGCGAATACGCGACGCAAAATAGAACACACCCGCCCAAGCACTCGTTTGTTCGATGGTTAGTCCGTAGTCATCACGGCACGCGTAGTCGACAAGCCACCGCAGCGGCGCCGACGTCCAGCCGTGTTGGCTCATCCAATCGGCCATCGAGATTTGGTCAAGCGAAACAACTTCAGGAGTATCCGAACCGGCACTCATTGGGATTGCGAACATTCGCCGGCCTTGTTCATCGCGAGCCTCAACCCAGCGGTCGATTTCGGCGCGGAATTCAGCCAGTTGCCGCCAGTCTTCGTCCGTTGCAATCGATGACGGATAAAGACCTGCGATCCACTCGCCATTGACGAACAGGCGTTCTTCGGGATCGCGGCACAGAAACTCTTCTTTGATTTGCGGGTCGCCATCGACGGACAACGACTCAACGATCCCCATTTGATCGAACAAATGGATCAGCGCACGATTTTCGGCCATCGGAGTCGGCACGTAGTGCGCTCCCCATGGAAAACGAAATTCGCCGACCTCTCCAGAAAGTGCAGTCCCGCCCGGCTTGTCTTCTATTTCCAAAACGACAAAATCGGAAACGCCCGCTTCTTGCAATCGCCATGCAGCAGATAGGCCAGCAATTCCACCACCGACGATCACGCAGTTGACATCTCGCCAATCTTCAGTGTTTACCGTCGGCTGAAATCCGTCTCGCAATCGGTGCCCGAACGAAAAGTCCGGGGCGAGCAGTTCACCAGAAAAGTTTGGTGTTGGCACTCGGCAACCGGACGACAACCCAACAAATGCCGAACCGAGCAACGCTTTCAATAGCTCTCGGCGATCCCATTCGTTGAGGTTCGAATGCTCAGTCAAAATCGTTCCACTCTTGTTCGTAATATCGCACGAGCACTTGGTTGTCCAAACGGTTGAGTTCCGTTTCGATCGGCTGAAGGTCCGCAGGCATCTCGAATAGGTCTAGCATCACTTGGTCGGTTAAGAAGCGGAGTTTCCCAGCAACATCGTCTTGCAGATGCGCCGGCCGAACAGGTACCTCAGAAGTTCCGGCCAAGACGAATCCCCAAATTCCAAACGTTGGAACGGAAACTCGATAAGGAGCGATGCTGAATCCCGACGCCTCCAGCGTGTTCGCAATGCACCAAAACGACTGCGGAGCCACCAGCGGCGACGTGCATTGAATGGCCAGCGCTGCGTCTGGCGCCAGGCGGCTTCGAAGCATCTTGAAAAACCGCGACGAATAGAGTTTTCCAACGGAGTAAACTCCGGGATCGGGGAAATCAACAATGACGACGTCGAATTGTTCTTGGCACTTTCCGATCCAAACGAATGCGTCGTCGTTGATGACGTTGACTCGTTCGTCGAACAGCGACTTTGCATTCAAGTCAACAAGTGGCCCAAAGTTTGACGCAAGCCCTGTGACCTCGGGATCAAGATCGACCAACGTGACCGATTCGACCGAACGATATTTCAGTATTTCGCGGACCGCCAACCCATCGCCGCCGCCCAAAACGAGCACTCGCTTTGACGCGTTTGACACCGAGAACGCAGGATGGACGAGCGCTTCGTGATATCGATACTCGTCGAGCGAATTGAATTGCAGCTGTCCGTTGAGGTGGAGCTGAAATCCTTTTTTGTTTTTCGTGATGACGATTCGTTGATACGGCGATTGTTTTGCGTGGACGATCGGTTGAGCGAGTATGTTTTCTTCGGCCAGCGTCGTGAGCGATTCCGCTTTGATGATTCCCACGACCAGGAGTCCGATCACCAGAATTGAACGGCCTCGCAGTCCGTTTAGCCCTTTTGGCGACAGAATCGGCCGCAACAAATACGTGCCCCAAAGTCCGACCAATGCGTTGAGTATTCCGAACAGCAGTGACGTTCGCACGAGCCCCAAATGAGGCACGAAGAAAATCGGAAATGAGAGCGATGCCAATAACGCTCCCAGATAATCGAACGACAGCACTTTGCTAACCAGATCGCTGAAGTCGAGGTGCTCTTTCAGAATCCGCATCAACAGCGGAAGTTCCAAGCCGACCAGCACTCCAATCACGAACACCAACCCGAACAGCAGTAGTCGAAATCCGGACAGCCATGCGAACGCTATGAATAGCAGTGGCGCTGACATTCCTCCAATCAAGGCGAGTGCTAGTTCCACTTCGATAAAACAGCGAGCTAAACGCTTGTTGATGTAACGCGACAGCCAAGCACCGACACCGAGCGCCGAAAGATAGACGCCAATCACAAACGAAAACTGCGTCACCGAATCCCCAAGCAGGTAACTCGCCAACGTGCCGGCGAGCAATTCATAGATCAGTCCGCACGTAGCGATGACCAACACGTTCAAGTACAGCAGTGCGAACGGTGCTCGATTCATGGATTGTCTTGGTTCGGTCAATCAAATGCACTCCGCGGAGTTCGTCGTTCAAGCTCGTCACTATCCCAGGATGGACGCACCGATGATGATCGAAATCCCAAACACGATCGCGGCCACGACGATCGCAACGGCAATGTTGTGTTCTTCGCTGATTTCCTTGACCATTGAAAACGGCGTCAACTTTTCGAGTATCAACAGCGAAATCCCAAACACGATCACGCCGACGACAGAGAACACAACCGCCAACAGCAAATGATGCCAAAGCAAATTTAATTCGATGCCAGTTTCAGCCTGCATTTCTAACGCAGCGAAAAGATAATTCGAGAACAAGTTCATGATTATTTGCCTCCTCCCCAGGAGCCTCCGTATGAGCGTCCGTAATGTGTCGAACCGCCCAATCTGAATTTAGGAAAACGGATTCCGCTTGCCGCCGCGATGCCAAACGAAAAACAGACAAGCAGTCCGAATACGATATATGCCTTCAGCAGTTTTGATTTCACGTCGAGTCCTCGTTGTACGAGTTGCGTGGCAGAGCTTTGAGGTTAATCGTCCGTCGCGTAGGGACTGTAGTCGCTATCTGCCCATCGCCGCACTTCGAAGTTCCGCTGATACATAATCACGCCAACGGGAAACAGCGAGACAACCACCATGGCAAAAAACATCACTCCGGCACTTGAGCCACTCGTGCTTCCCGGCCGACTGAACATCAGGTGAGTCACAAATATAATGAAAAGGAAAACGGGCCAAAGCATAAAAATGGCAACGCCGACATCCGGCGCATGTTGACATGGTCCAACTCCCCATGCCTTTGGTAACGAGCCCGACTTCAGGCCAAAAGCGTTTTCGACCTGCTCCGGCGTCATGTATGTCGCGTGCGAGTAGTTGATTTCTTCCGATTTGGTTGTGAACGACTTTTCGACCGACAACATGTGCGGAGGCGCGATGTAGTCCGCAGTCTGAACCGTTTCGCCAATTTGCACTTTCCAATAAAACTCGCCGAGCACGTGTCGAACAAATGCCGTACCTTTGTCGAACAGCCGGTACTTTTGACCACCGTATTTCACGGCGCTCGAAAAAGTCGATTTGACGTCACTCGCCGAAACGCTTTCTACGAACGTCCAATGACGATCGCTTTCGACCAGCCACCGAAAACCCAAATCGGAGTTGTAAAGCAAGTACTCAGACCACGGGTAGGCTCGCCCTTCGTACATCGTGTATCGCTCCATAAATCCGATCACGGTGTATTTGCTGGCACCGAACGTTCCTTCCGTTCCAAGAGGAATCGAAACGTGTACATCTTTCTCTTTTAACGTTTGTAAATAGCGAAGCTTTCCTTCCGTCGCGTCCAGCAGCGACGCACAGTTCGCACATGTGACACACTCGGATTTGTCCGGTGCGAGAAGCTCGATCTGACCGCCGCATTGTGGACAATTGAGCAACTTGCCCGGTACGACCGTTGCTGTGACCGGAGCATGCCAATCGTGATGATCTAACTGCAGCTTATCGAGCGTGAGCTCAACGCCGAGATACAGCTTTATTGCGTCTTCACCGAAATCGAGCGTCGCAAAAGCGTTGTTTGGCCCCTGCAAATCGGCGAACTTGTGTTCTGCGCCCGGTCGAAAGAGCCACGGGATTTCGCCTTCAGCGCCGAGTGCGGTGGCTGTTCCTTTTTCTGCGACAGCGAATTCTTTATCGCGAATCGTGATGCGACTTCCAACTTCTAACGAGTCAAAGTCAGGAGCTTGCGAACTTTTGAGCGGCCGCTCCAATGTCAAATAGAACTTGCCTTGAGCTTCGGCGAGCCAGCCCCATCGGTTACCTGGAAAGGCAAGATACCATTCGTCCCAAACGCCGCCAGCCGGATGTTTGTATTGGACCCGGCCAGCAACGGTGAAGTGGCTGTCGCGGAATTTCCCGCTGGTCCCCTGACGAATTGGCGAATCGGTCTCAACGAGATCCGCAACTTTCCCGAAGTCTTCCGGGTCCTTGTCGCCACGAGCAACGGCCGATTGGCAGTATTCGCAAACAACAACCAGCGAGCCGGGATTGTGAAATTCGACAGGAGCACCGCACGCTGGGCAAGACGTTGTCTTGGACTTCATCGCGCGGCCTCCACCGAATCGGCGAGGCACGCGGCGTCTAATCCTCGTTTAGCCTGTCGAATCGAAATCGATGAGGCCAACAATGCAGTCCGCAGTCCATTCTCCCAAGGCCAGTCCGGTTTGGCTCGACAGCAATAAAGATTGAAGCTTGCAAACTGATGCTCTGGATATGTATGGCATGCGAGATGAGATTCACTGAGCAGGTAGAGTCCAGTGACACCTGCCGCGCCCGAAAACTGATGCCACTGAGGTTCACCGACAACTTTGAGGTCTAAATCGAACAGGACCCTTTCACAAACTCGTCGCACTATAGCGAGATCGCGCAATCGATCCGCACAGCAACCGCTCGCGTCAATGATCCACTCAATTCCAAAGGGCGGAATGTTTGGATTATCCGTTTTTGAGTTTGAATCGATCATAGCCTCGAATTCAATTTCGCAACAACGCAGCATGGTGCCGAGCGATCAATGACGCAATTCCATTACGCCGGTGGCGGAGGAGGCGGAGGCGTGTTCGACGCAAAGTAACCTGCCAGCTGAGGCACGTTCGAAGCAGCCATCCATTGGTCCATACCTGCCGTCCAAACCATCGAATCGGGCCGAACTTCGCCGCTTGCGACGCCCGCCGCCATTTGTTGCATTGAGTACGGACCTGTTGTTTGGCCATTAACTGCCACATGCCAAGTCGATCCTGGCGGTGGAGGTGGAACCGCGCCGGGTGCGGGAGCACCTCCCGCCGCTCCAGTCATTCCAGGCATCATGCGACTTGCCATGGCAAAACCCATCCCGAGTCCCATTCCTTCGGCTGCACCGCCGCCCGATGGATTGTCCGCAGCCATCGTCATCGCTTGGCCCATTTGGTAATTTTGATACGTATTCATGTCGCCAATCAGTCCCATGCTGGACCGAGTATCCAAAGCTTTTTCCACCGCTTCGGGTAGCGAGATGTTGACGATGAACAGTTGTGTACATTCGAGTCCATATTCGTCATCGATTTTTTCGCAGACGATTTTTCGCAAGTCTTCCGACATTTCTCGGTACTTGGAAGCGAAGTCGAGCGCGCTAAGATTTGATTCGCCCAGCAAATCGGCGATGGACGACGTGATGATGGCTCGCATCAATTCGGTGACTTCGTCGGTGCCAAAGTTGCTGTCCGTCCCGACCATTTCTTCCAGCAACGCGACCGGATCGATCGCTTTCAAAGCGTATGTACCAAACGCGCGAATGCGGATCGGCCCGAACTCGGGGTCACGCAGCATGACGGGATTGGGCAGGCCCCATTTCAGATCCGTGACTTGCTTTGTACTGACAAAATAGACTTCAGCCTTGAATGGACTGTTGAACCCGTGTTTCCAGCCGGCAAGCGTCGACAGAATTGGCAAGTTGGACGTGGTGAGTTCGTATGTGCCCGGATCAAAAACGTCCGCGATTTGGCCCTTGTGAACGAAGACTGCGACCTGTCCGGGGCGGACAATCAGCTGAGCTCCATTCTTGATTTCGTTTTGGTACCGCGGAAATCTCCAGACGAGTGTATGCCGACTATCATCGATCCACTCGATGATATCGATGAATTCAGCTCTGAGTTTGTCAAACAGTCCCATAACGAGTCCTCGCAGTAGGTGTGGTTGGAGATTGCGTTGTAAACAACACGCAACGCCGAATCAAGATCCAGCAAATGCCAATCAGCCTGATTCCAACCGGTTGTAGACGACGGCGACGCTTGTGTTGCGTCTGGAAAATCAGAAAACTCTTAGGTGGTTAGCGATCTAGATTTGAGGTGCGGCGCTGCGGATTTTAGTGTAACGGCGCGAGCTGTACGGTTTGCGAATCGTGAACGATCCTGAGATTTACTGCGCGGCTGGCGCCGCTGCGCTAACAGGCATTACCGGATGGCGATAGAATAGATTGCGTTTGGCGAGAGCAGGGTAGTTCAAACCTGTCGCGGTAAGTCAAGCAAACGATGGAGCCAAGTCATGATTCGATTGGTCGTTTCAACTGTACTGTTTTCGCTGCTGATCTCATCGGTCCTGCTTGCCGAAACCAACGTCTCGCTATCAAGCGTTGTCGCGCCTTTGGACAACACTGCGGACGAACCTCTGATTGGTGCGTTTTCAAAATCCAAGGCGACGGAATTCTTAGATTCGGCGTCGCTGCAGTGGCAAAAACAGCGCAAGTGTTTCACTTGCCATACGAATTTTGCATACCTGTACGCGCGGCCGTCGCTCGCCGACAATCCCGTGGCGCATCACCAAGTTCGCGAATTTGCGGAAGAACTCGTGCAAAATCGATGGCCCGAGGAAGGACCTCGCTGGGATGCAGAAGTTGTAGCAGCAGCTGCAGCTCTAGCTTTCAACGATGTGGCGACCACCGGAAAACTCCACGCCGCGACTCGCACGGCGCTCGACCGAATGTGGACGATTCAACAAGACGATGGAGGTTGGGATTGGCTCAAATGCGATTGGCCGCCGATGGAATCGGACGATCATTACGGCGTGACGTTGGCTGCGATCGCCGTTGGTGTCGCGCCAGATAATTATCGTGATACTCCGGCGGCCAAAGCAGGGATGGAAAAACTCCGCAATTACCTCGCGAAGAATCCTCCGCCAACATCGCATCATCAAGCCATGCTGCTATGGGCAGCGAGATATCACTCGGACCTGATCGATACTGATCAAAAGAGCGCAACTGTGGATCGGCTGTTGAAGCTTCAGCAGCCTGATGGCGGCTGGGCTGTTGCTTCCTTGGGAGACTGGAAACGTGCCGACGGGAATGAACAGGATACGAAGACGAGCGACGGGTATGGAACAGGTTTCGTCCTGTTCGCGTTACGCCAAGCGGACGTTCCGTCAACGGATGGCGCAGTCCAACGAGGAGTTCAATGGCTAAAATCGAACCAGCGACAAAGTGGCCGCTGGTTTTCGCGCAGCCTCTACAAGGACAACAAACACTTCTTGTCGCATGCCGGTTCGGCGTTCGCGATTATGGCCTTAGACGCGTGCGATGCTCTGTAGAACCATTGGTTGCTAGCATGTCATTGAATTCCTTTTTCCTTCCGAGGGTCAAAAACGAGCTTGCGAGTTCTTGGGGAGGGCCAAAATGGTGAGCCACGCTTCACTGCGCTGGGAGCAGCTCCTCCCCGAAGTCTCGTTCCTCGGTTTCAATCCTCCCTCAGGTGGGTGGCATCAGTTGCGTCAACACCAATGCCGAGGGGGTGTGATGTGATTCGTGTCATCAGTAAAGCTCTTGACGCTGTGGTAAACGTTCAATAAGGTTCCGCGGAATTTTTGCCAAGGATCCTAAAGGACGGGTGCTCGATGAATCATCGATTCACAGTGTTCGCGGCGGTTACTAATCTTATGTTGGTCACGTGCGTTGCCATCGGCTGCAAGTCGTCGGTGATTCGCTCTCAAAATCCTGATGCGGACTTCATCGCCGATGTAAATAGTGACGACGACGGCCCGAAGTACGTCGGCGATATGGCTCGTGTCTGGGGCTTGTCGGACATGCAGATCGAAGGCGTCGCCATGGTGGCTCAGCTGGAAAACACCGGCAGCGATCCCCCTCAATCGGATCCTCGCGACATTCTGCTGAACGACATGCGACGCCGAGGAATCCGATCGCCAGGACAGATTCTTGGAACGAAATCGACGGCGATGGTGTTGTTGAAAGCAACGATTCCGCCAGGAGCACTGAAGGGCGATCGGATCGACGTTGCAGTCCGTACTCCTCCTGGAAGTGAAACGACCAGTTTGCGCAATGGATGGTTGATGCAAGCTCGCATGCAGGAGATGGCTCGCTTAGGTGCGGAATTGCGATCCGGTCGAGTCCTCGCTCACGCCGAAGGCGCGGTCATAGTCGATGCCATGACCGGTGGCGAGGAAAGCGATGCGGCCGAAAAACGTGGCCTGATCTTGGGTGGAGGTATTGTGGCAAAAGATCGGCCGATAACACTGGTGCTGCGTTCGGAGAATCACGGCGTTCCTGCGAGCCGCTTGCTTGGGCGAGTCATCAATGATCGCTTTCACACGTATGATCGCGGCGTGAAGCAAGGTGCTGCTACGCCAAAACGAGACACCTACGTCGAACTTGCCGTCCAGTCTCAATATCGTCACAACCTCTTTCGGTACGCTCGCGTCGTTGAAGCGTTGGCTTTGCGTGAAACAGAACGAGGCCGATATGAACGACTTGCAAATCTGCGCGAAGATCTCTTGAGTGCGGACACTGCGAAAAAAGCAGCAATCCAACTCGAAGCGATCGGCCACGACGCGGCTCCAGCGCTACTCGATGGCATCGAATCGGATGATCCGCTTGTGCGATTTTGCGCTGCGGAAGCACTCGCCTACCTAAATCACGAAGCTGCGGTGCCCGTATTGGTGCAATCTGCTGATGGTGAATCGGCCATGCGTTGGCACGCACTTACTGCGCTTGGAGCAATGTCGAATCTAAGCGCGAAAGAGTCGTTGCGAGACTTGCTGAACAGCGAGAGCGCCGAAACACAATACGGTGCGTTTCATGTCTTGCGGCAGTCGAACCGACATGACGTTTACACGAAGGGCGATAGCATCGGTGATGTGCTCGTGTTCCACGAAGTTCGCACGACAAGCAACCCGATGATCCACATTCGCAAAACCGAACGCCCAGAAATCGTTGTGTTCGGTCAGAACGAATCGCTCCAAACGCCGTTTACCTTGTCGGCCGGTAAGAGGATCCTGGTGAAAGGCGAAGGATCTAAGGTGAAAATCACACGGTTCTCGGCAAAAGAAGACAATACTTATATCCACACGACTCCACGCATCAGAGACGTGATCGAAGGGATCGTGAAGCTGGGTGGTTCCTACACAGACATCGTCGGTCTGATGGTAAACGCGAAGGAAGAGGGTAGCTTTGCGGGTCGCGTAATGTTTGACGCGCTGCCTCGGCTAGGTCGTGAATACCACAAGGACGAATTCGAGGACGACGACTTGCCGCCACCTGGAGACGACACTCCCGGTGAAGATGATGGCGATGACGACAGCGAGACGCTGGATTTCACGTAGACGCGTTCAAAGATTTCGCTTCAAGATCAGGTGACAGCGTTTCACCTCCTGCTGTTGTTTCAGTGTGCCACTGGCTTTGCCAGTGCTAGCCGAAACACAAGACAACGCTGACGACACTGGCAGAGCCAGTGGCACCCCGGCGCTGAAACTGGACTAACGGCGCTCGTTTTTCTTGCGTTTCAATCTCCAATCATTCGGCCCGAGATCGGCGAGAATTCGCGGTTTGGCGCGATTCGCTCGTGCTGTGATTTTCGCAATCTGCTACGATAACGGTGTCGCACAATCGGCCTGCTGTGGTCTTGTTTTCGCACTGTTTTTCTGAAACGCGTCACTATTTCATGCTCAAGGCACTAGAACTCTACGGCTTCAAGAGCTTTGCCGACAAGACGCGTTTTGAATTTCCAGACGGAATTACGGTCGTCGTTGGACCGAATGGTTCGGGCAAGTCTAACATCGTCGACGCGATGAAGTGGGTATTGGGCGAGCAGTCGGCAAAGAGCCTCCGTGGTTCCGAAATGGCCGACGTCATTTTCAAAGGTTCCGGTGGCAAAGGCCGGAAGCCATCCAACACGGCCGAAGCCACGATCATCTTTGAAAACAAGGACGGCATTCTCGCGATCGATTCGCCCGAAGTGCATGTGACTCGCCGAGTCTATCGCAGCGGTGAAGGTGAATACCTGATCAACGGCAGTGCTTGTCGACTTCGCGATATCAAAGACTTATTTCGTGGTACAGGCGTTGGGACCGACGCGTACAGTTTGATCGAGCAAGGGAAAGTCGACACGCTCCTGCAAGCGTCGACGAAGGAACGCCGAGCGATCTTTGAGGAAGCAACGGGAATTAGTCGCTTCAAAGCGAAAAAGGTTGAAACTCAACGGCGGCTCGATCGTGTCGAGCAAAACTTGACGCGGTTGTCAGACATCGTGGAAGAAGTCGAAACTCGCCTTCGCACCGTGAAGAATCAAGCGTCAAAAGCTCGTCGCTACAAGGACTATACGACTCGTCTGCAGCAACTGCGAACTCACGTGGGCTTGTCCGATTGGCGTGCGTTCACGGAACAACTTGATGCGATTCAGGCTGAATTGGAGGAGATTAGTAGCGAGCACGAATCATGTACGCAGCGGCTTCTGGACGCTGAGACCACATTGACCGATTTCGACATCGGCACGCAGCAATTAAGTGATGAACTACGCGCCGCGGAACAGAAGATTTCGTCTGTCCGGCAATTGATCGCGGTTCAGCAGTCGACGTCGGACAACCATCGCAAGAGGATTTCGGAATACGAACATGAAATCCATCGCCACCGAAGACAGCTGACAAGCATGACTTCGCGCGCGGGCGACTTGGGCGATCAACTTGGGCACGTGCAAACCGAACTCGGACTCGCGCGGTCCAATCACGAAACCGTTGCCGCAAATCTGGAAACTAGGTCGAGCGAAGCAAGCCGTTTAGTCGAGCAACTTCACCGAGCGCGAACGGACATTCAGACGCAAGACGCTGAACTGCGCACAAAATTGAAGACTCTAGCCGATGCGACGCAGCGGCTGGCATCGACAGCGGTAGAACTGCAGCGATGCGATGAAGCGATCGGACATTGTGACACGGAACTGTTACAGCTTGCCAATGAAATACAAGCCGCCGAAACGGAGCTTTCCGAATTCAAGCAACAGGATGAGGCACTTACGACTGAAACAAACCTGGCTCGCGAGGCGCTAGAAGCCCAACGAACGAATCTACGTGAGCGTACCGAGCAGCGCGATGCGATGGCTCGCACGCAAGTTGATCTGCAAAAGCGATACGCGGTCGCGTCGGAACGCTGCAACGTGCTTGAAGATTTGGAGACGCGTCGCGAGGGGCTGTCGAGTGGTGTTCGTGAAGTGCTCACACACGCACATGATGAGGCGATTGGACCATTTGCCGAAGTGAAGGGCATGGTCGCCGATCTGATTCGGGTTGACGTCGACTATGCAGCTCAGATTGACGCTGTCCTTGGCGACTCGACGCAGTACATCGTCACTACGGGCACGATGTTGGCTAATGCGATTGCAACCGGACAATTCCGTCCGGACGGTCGTGTCGGATTGATTTCACTCGAGTCGCTTGAAAAACTTTCTCATGAAGCCGACGCTAACGCCGAATCGGAAGTTGGCGAATCGGAAGATGCTGAGTCGTGGAAGCTGGCCAAGGAGCCCGGTGTCGTTGGCCGAGCCGCAGAATTTGTTGATGCGGACGGGCCGTTTGAGCTACTTGCTACGCACTTGCTGCGGCGAACGTGGTGTGTTGATTCGTTGAAAGACGCATTGCGATTGTGGAAAGGTTATCCGCATCATCGATTCGTCACAAAGCACGAAGATGTGATTGACTACGATGGCAGTGTCAGTGCGGGCCCGAGGCAATCTGGTGCGGGCATTGTGTCGCGACGAAGTGAATTACGGTCACTTCGAGTTGAACTTGTCGATTTGCAAGAGAGTTCCGAAAAAGCTGACTCTGATCTAGAGGAACTGCAGAACGCGTGCGATGAATGCAACCGCGAAACAGATGCCGCAGTTAAAAAAGCGGATTCTCTTCAGAGCGAACTGACAGAATGCAAGTTGCGAACTCGTTCTGCGCAGGAGCGATTCGACAGCCTGCGGCAACGGCAGCGAACGCTACAAACGCAACGCGACGCAGCCCGCGACCGTCGGCTCAAGAGCGAGCAAGACCGAGCAAAG
>JAGQPC010000392.1 GCA_020426925.1 Planctomycetales bacterium
CCGATCGGCTGACCGACGAAGCGATCCGCCTGCTGAAGTCTTCCACAGAGAAACCCTTTTTTCTGAACATGGCGTTTCACACCGTGCATACACCGATTGAAGGGAAGCCGGCGGTGGTGCAGGCGTACGAGAAAAAAATAGAGCCGGACTCCCCCTGGCAGAACGCCGAGTACGCGGCGATGGTGCACAGCCTGGATGAAAACGTGGGCCGAATTTTGCGCACGCTGGAGGAACTGAAGCTCGCCGACAAAACCGCCGTGATTCTGCTGTCAGACAATGGGGGCTTTATCAACAAATACGAGGGGAAGACGGTCACGAACAATCATCCGCTCCGTTCGGGGAAAGGGTCACTCTACGAAGGGGGCATCCGCATTCCGCTGTTGATCAAGTGGCCGGGCGTGACGACAGCAAGAAGCGTCTCCGCAGAGCCCGTAGTAACATCCGACCTGTATCCGACGCTGATTGACCTATTGCAACTGGAAGCAGACCAGGAACAGAACCAGCGGGACGGCGTCTCATTGAAGCCACTGCTGACCGGTTCCCAAAAGAAATTAAACCGCGACCGGCTGCACTTTCATTACCCGCATTACTATCCGACAACAACGCCCGCCAGCGCAATGCGAGCCGGGAACTGGAAGCTGATCCATTACTACGAAGATGGTCGAGACGAACTCTATAACGTCGCCACCGATCCTGCCGAACAAACCGACGTCGCAGCATCCAATCAAGACCGAGTCGAGGATCTTAAAAAACACCTGAACCAGTGGCTCGAATCAGTGGACGCTCGGTATCCCGTTCCTAATCCGAACTTCGACGCCGCAGACTACGCGAAACAGCAGAATCAAATTCGGACAGCCGGAATTCAATCTCTCGAGCGCGAACACGCTCGGTACCTCAAACCGAGTTGGCAGCCGAACGATAGCTGGTGGGGCAGCATGGTCGCGGAGGATTAGTACGGGACTATTAGTAGTCAAGATTTTCAACCAGCGCTTGCCCCGAATGACTTGCCCTGCGGCAATAACGCCTACATAACTCGTTACACACCCAGGGAGCGCAAAGCGAGCTCGTGAGCCAACGAATTGAATGCCCCGCAACAACCACGACGCGTGTTGAAACTCTGCAATTCCTTGGTTGGTGCGACTGCTCGACGCCAGCGTCCGAAGCTGGTCGTGATTCAGCCCCGGATGGGTCAGCATATGCATGAAATCAGAGAGTTCAGGTCACGCTGAGGGCTTGCGCCCTGGTGCGTCTTACGCTGTTCAACGAGAGGACGTGACTGCTGAGCATTTGCAGCGATTCAATCCAAGACCGTTGCGAACACGAATGACATTCACCTTTCTTAACAGCCGCTTTTTCTTTTTTCATTTTTCCTGTTTTCGCAATCTTGACGAGCCGTTTGCGGCTGCGATACTCAGAGATCTGCTGATGTAACGATCCAATTTGCACCAAGTTTTACGCCGAGGTACCGCTAATGACTCCCCGAACAATTCGATCCATTCTTGCAGGCAAATTCGTCGCCACTCTGTGGCTATCACTGATTTTCACAGGGCCAGCGTCAGCGTCGACCATTCTGATCGATGACTTTGTGACTCCTCAATCTGTCACCGCAACCGCATCTTCTCCTGTCGCGTTTTCGTCTGTTCCTGCTCCGGAAGCCATTGGCGGTGAGCGTGACATGGAGCTTAGCCTCACAGGAGGCTTTACCAGCTTGTCGCTGAGTTCGAATCCCTTCGGTGGTGAGTTACTCGTTCATGATTCAGGAGCAACTGTCACGGGGTCTAGCGTAGCAGTCTGGGACGGACCAGATGCTAATTCGGCTATCAATTACACTGGCTTGGGAGGTGTCGACTTGTCGACCGGCCTCGATGCATTCATGTTAAACGGGCTGATTGCCGACTTAGCTGGCGAGATTTCCGTAACCGTTTTTGATGCCAGTGACGCAACCGGTGGAACGTCATCAACGTCGACACTTTCGCTCCCGGGTGGCATGCTTGTACCGACGGACGTGGCCTTACCTTATGCAAGTTTCACGCTTGCTGGAATTAATGGTGCCGCCGATTTCGCAAACATAGGTGCCATTCGTCTGGCGATCTCGAATGAGACCAGCGGTAGTCTCGATGTGCTCATTGGATCCATTACAGCTGTTCCAGAGCCATCGAGCGCATTAGGCCTGATTACGGCATGTTTCGCTGGCCTAGGAATGCTTCGTCGAAGATAAGGCAAAAGGCAACAACACCGATTCTTGGATCGCCGGATTATCCTGGAGGAGTGTCACGAGCACCGTGCCTGTTACTCAGATCTCAACGAATTTAGTTGCGATCGAACTTGGCATGCACGGTCATCAGCGGTTGCCAGAACAAACGACCCCTGTCTGCGAACTCTTGTTGAACCTTCAGGATCCGAGAGATTCGCCGCGTCACAATTGCGGACGCCAGGCGAATTGACAAATGTAAGACGCAAGGAACCTAACACCTGCAGAAAATGGCATGTCAGCTGTGCAGGCGATCTGAGCAATCTTCAGGCTGCCGAGTCAAACGCGCGATGAATTGAAGGACAACGGGAACCGACAAACTCGCTGCGTTCTGGCTCATCAAAAACTTGACGCGGACGAAGCAAACTCGCGACAAGTCAGCGCATTCTTTCATGTTGTCGTCGCACAACATAAAACTGCTCGGCAAAATTCTGATGAGCCAATTCATTTCTGTTTGGGGCATGCGGAAATCATTTTAAGTCCCTGCGCGATCGGTAGGACATTTATCTCTTTTCAGCAGCAGTCGCAAAAGTAAATTGACCTACGAAAAACTTCTGTAACGCGATTACAAATTGCGGGATTCCAGACGAAAGTTCTTGTTGCTCCTGCACTGTTGAAACGACTCGCA
>JAGQPC010000393.1 GCA_020426925.1 Planctomycetales bacterium
CGACGTGGGAAGAAGGCGACTGGAATCGAGACGGCGATTTTGATTCGGCCGATTTCGTCGAAGCGTTCAAGTGCGGTGGATACGAAGCTCCGTCGTTGTCAGGTGGCCGACTCAATAGGCTCGCAGTTGACGCGATCGCTCGAACACTTGTCGAAGTCAACGAATTCGACGCTGACGATGATGATCCAATCTTCCGTCTCCTTGGCGAAGATGGATAAGATCAATCAAATTGGTGCTCCCGCTGGCTGATAGCTCGCTTGACGCCAGCGATTCCAAACCGAAGCCCACGAAGTTGAACTCGTGGGCTTCGTTCGTTTTGGCACACACGCTTGGCGGCTACTGTGCTGCAGAGCGACTGCCCTGTGGAGAACCCATGATCGGTTGGCCCGTGGGAAGTGGTCTCGCGGCCGTGGCAAAACCACGCTCATAAAGCCAAGCCTTCAGCTTACGGAATTCGGCGAAACTGTCGGGATAGGTCCAAACCGTGACGACGGTGCCGTTGGGACTCATGGTGTCGAGCAATTGGCGAAATTGAGAATCGTCCTTCAGTGCTTCGTCGAGCGGTTCGCCCAAGTCGTCGCTCACGGAGATTAAGACGAACTTTTCAAGCTCAGCAACTTCCCGCAGAACAGAACCGTACTTTGTGTCCTGAGCGATCGATCGACGACGCATCGTGAACTGCATGTGAAATCCCTGGATCGGACCGATCGTCTCGGTCACGCTGGGGACTTCGTGCAATCGAGAAACTGACTGTCGCGCAGCGGGCCGCAATTGATCAGTCAAAGCATTCAGCGGAACATATACCAACCGCCCGCCCAGCAAGCGAAAGTGTTCTTCACGACCAAAGACCGTTTTTGCCATCGGCGACGGAAGATGTTCAAGCTCGATTGACGGCTCGTCGGCCAACTCCAACGTGCGTTTACGGTCGGCGAGATCCTGTAGTTTTGCCGACGCCAACCGGATCCTCGATTTCAATTGAATTCGATCTTGTGATTCAGCGTCAAGTTCATCCTGCTTTTCGTCGACCGCTCGCTCGGCGGCGACAACCAACATGTTTAGGTTGTCTCGTTCGTTGACGCGAGACACCATGATCCCTTCGATTCGCGCTAACTGTTCTTCGGTTTCTTGTACAATGCCGTGCAGGTTGTCGTGAGACTTACGAACGTCGGAAACATCTGGAAGTGGTTCGCGATCAGCAAGCACTTGTTGGACGTCGTTTTTCGATTCCACCCAAGCGCCTTTCGCCCGTACTCCGATCACCATGATCAGAATGATCAGAATGCCGACCAAATTTGCCACGATATCCAAAAACGAATCCGTTCCCGGAGCATCGTCAGCGCTGGTGTCAATCTTACGCCGCACCGATCAGTTCCTTTTGGTTACAGTGATGCCGCTGTTGTCGAGCAACGCTTCTAGGTCTCGATAAACCTGCTCGCCTTGTGGAGCAACACGAACGTTGAGCACGGGCTTCCAATACATACCTGTGCCGGCGATTCCCCACGAATCGATCCTGCTCCAGATCGACGACACGACCTTGTCGACTTCGCTGCGTACATCCGATTTGATTTCGAATGTTTTGGAGCTGAGTCGCGCACCTTTGTCCGAGTGCATGACGATACGATCGCTGTAGCACGTGACGGAGATCGGTCGCGTTATCCCGGTTCCACCGTTGACGTGGCTCGGCAATCCCCAGTTGCGGCCTCGAGTCCTCGCGAGACTCTGTTGCTGATCTGCTTGACCCGATGCACTGCCGGCTGACAACGACGCGCCGCCTGACGCTTGAGCACCTGGCATCTGCGCACCTGACGCACCAGCCGATGACCCGCTGCTTGCGGAATTACTTTGGCCGGGTTGCTGGGATTGGCTTCCGTTTTGTCCGAAGCCACCTACGCCAGCGTCCAATCCGCCTCGTGCGTTGGGGCCACCGCTCCCTTCAGCGAATTGTGACGAACCGTTGTCACTCGAACCTGAAAATTCGCCTTCTGTTCTGGACGAGACGCTTGTTCCTTGCCCGCGATTTTCCGGATACCGTCCATGAGTGCCGCCGTTTTGGTGGCCGAACGATTCGGATCCCGATGTGTTGCCTAATCCGGCTTGATTGAATTCGTTGCTGCCGAAACCGCCGAATCCGTCGCCTTGCCCGTGCTGGTAACCGCCGCCAGAATCGTCACCGGTCGCCACGAATCCTCCGTTACGACTCGCACGCAGACTTCCGCCCGAAGAAGAAGGCGAACGACCGAATCGACTCGGTGCAATGGCCATCAGTTCTTCACGCCGTTGCCGAGCTTCGATTACGGCTTCTTCGACCACGTCACGTAGCGCCGGATCCGGAGTCGGATACGACAACTTCACGTCATCAGGGATGAGTTCGTAACCGAATGCCGAGTCCCAAGAACGCATTGCTTCGCGAGCGACCACGTACGCTTGCGAACCGCCCGGTTTGACGACCAGCAATGGGTAGGGATCAGCAACGTCTGACTCGCCTGCAGTCGCCTTTGAAATGTATTCGCGTTTCGCTCGAAGCGCCATGGCGAGCGGGTTATCGTCGGTGATCGGATCGCGAAAATCTTCGCTGTTCAGCTCGACGCCTTCAGGTTGCAAGACGATTTTATCTGCCAAGCATTCGATAAATATCGGCTGCCGCTCCGTGCCGTGTGGGCCAGCGTACGCGACGATAGAGTAGCTTTTTTCTTTCGTTTGATATTCTGCGAGTGCTCGTTTGTAATCTGCTTCCGCATCGAGCAAATTCGTCTCAAGCTCAGCCACTTTTTGCTTCAAATCGTGTTCGTTGTCAGTGGCTTCGTCTTTTGCGGCGACGATGGATTTCGCGCGGAATTGCAGTTCGCTTAGCCGTTCGGTCAACGTTCGAATGTGATCTTCCAAGTGGCTCAGTTCGATTCGACGCTTTGCCAAATCGGCTTCGGTCCGTTCGCGAGTTTCCTCGAGGAGTTTGATTTTCCAATCAAGAGTCTCCTTCGATTGCAGGCGAGCAGTGCGTTCTTGTTCAAAATTTGCAATGGCATTGTCGACAGCGCTGGACGCGGTGTCGGCGCTTGCTCGTGCTTGCTGTACGACAACGACTAGCAAGACGATCAGCGAGCCCATCGTGCAAATCAGAACTGCCAAGAACGGAAACAGCGTGACGCTGTCGCCTGAGTTCAGTTGGCGCCGTCTCATGCCGCGTGGCCTCTCGATTCATCGGGCGAGTCATTCAAAACGATTCTGGCGTCTTTGGGCATCGGTCGGCCGAGTCGCGAGCTGAGCAAATGCACAGCGGCTGAAAGGCTCATCACCGTGTCCTCGAAATTCTTGGCTCCGGCGAGTGCCCGCAAGTTCTGGTTTAACGAGTCCTCAAGAGTTCGTACAGCCTCGCTGGCATTCATGATTTTGCCAAGCAGTTCGGTTTGCTTGGCCATTTCGGTTTGTTGCGTGCGAACCGTTTTTGAATGCTCGACCACCGACTGGTGAATCTGATTCCAGTAGCCGGCTGCTCGTTCGCTGGCACGAATTTCGGCTCGTGATAGTTTGTCAGAATGTTCTGTGGCGACTGAATGCAACGCGGACTTCATTCCCTCGTTCAATTTGTCGCTGGTCGCTTGGACCATCTGGTTCCAGTGATCATGTGCGCGGTGCATACTCGATTGCCACACTTCCGCCTGACGCTCTACCAGTCCTTCGATCGACAGCAACATTGCCTGTGACATACGCTCGATTGCAGCGGCGCTTCCATCACCCGATGTCGAGTAGTCCGCAGCGAATCGACGTCCTAGCATGTCGATGGCGCGTTGATCGACAGTGGCCAACAATTGCGTTTCTCCTTGGCTCACAAGGAACTGCAGAAACATCAACGCGATGGAGAGCGTCAAAGCGAGTGCCGTCGTGTCGAACGCCACGCTCAGGCCCGCAAGCAATCCCTCCATGGCTTGGGTTGGCGAGTTCACCAGTGCCTCGGGCGACAGGTCCCCGAGCGCCAGCGTGATGCCCATAACCGTTCCGAGAAAGCCGAGCATCGGAGTCGCCCAGATGATGATTCGCACGAACGAGTATCCGTCGTGGGCTCGAACCGCATCCATATCGGAATGGTATTTCAGTTCGTCGTCTAAACCTTCTGCTGATTGCTTGCGTTCCACAAACGTCAAAGCATTCAAGATGCGCCGGCCCAAGTACGAATTCTGGGCAGACGTCGAAAGCTGCCCCAAACCGTTGATCAGTTCGGTGCTGTCACTCGGCAGATCACCGTTGACAGCGGCCTTGCGTAGTTTCACTTGTCCAAGATCAACCGATTGCATGACTAAGTTCCATGCGCGCGATCCAAGGAACATCAGGCCGATGAGAAACATCGCGACTTCAACGACTTCGACTGCGTGTCCCGCCGTGTAACGGTGAACCAGTTCACTCTGTATGAACCCTCGGCGAAGACACCAATAAAAGACAACCGTAGCGCTCACGCCCCAAACAATGGGCCAACCAATGCTGCGAAGTATGCTCTGTGAAGAGTTTTTGGATTTAGCCATCTGTTGAACGATTCCTTTCTCACGAGGCCTGTTTCGCTGAGTGCTCGCACATCATTGCCAGCACGCACTTCCGCCAGGCCATGACAGTCCCTGACGGTAAGGTCGGCGTAATCGTTAGAGTCGATCAAGTAAATCTGTGAAAGTGGCGGGCGATTTACGTAAAGAGATGCTGCAAGCGCGACTGTACTCTGGCCGCGACCGAGACGAATTGGAGGCCTGCTTTTAGTGATACCTTTTCCAGTCGCGCCAGCGACATGGCAGGAAACGTGTGCTGTCGCAATCGCTGGTTGCAACAGTAATGTTTCATACTGGAAACGAACTCCTCCATCTTGTTCCCGAAGTAAGGCCACCCTGAATATTGATCCTCATCACCGCTCGCGGCTGTCAACGCCATATAAGCTATTGCATCGGTTTGGCCCGCAGCCAAATCCATTCGTGCCCAACTGCTTCGAGGTTGATTTGGATCTCATCGAAGACGGCGCCACCGGGGAAGGCGCTATCAGAAGCATCTGGGGCCTCATCGACGAGGCTTACGCTGAGAGCGGGCTTCAGCTCTCTTGGAATCTGAACTGCGAGTGTTACCGGTAGTCCCTCGTAAAGTCCCATGCCCGCGTAGTTTCTCTGCGTTCGTTCCAGAATTTGCAGCGGCAACGATTCGTCAGTTTGCCACCGAAGGTGAGTGTCCGCTGCCGCGACGTCTTCTAGATCCAGCGTTAACTTGCCGTCGGACGACTTTGTCATGTCGCTATCAATTGCTTTGGTCGCGTTCATCGTTCTCTCTCCCAGTCGCAACTCTCGCCACAGATGTTTTGTTCCGTCGAGAATGCGGAGTCGCCAGCGGCTGATTTGGTCGTTCGCAGGAGTGTCCGCAGTCCTCAGTCCTATCTCATCGGGCCTGCTTGCGTCCCATCTCAACTCCACAGTGGGTCGCGGCGCAGCGTCTGATTCCACTTTCGCCTTCAGAAACGCTGAGTAATTAGATTTGGCCGAATCTGCCTGCCAGCTCAACGCGTGCTCTCCTCGGGCATCGTTGAAAAGTTGCCATGATGGAAACGACGGAGTTAGATTCGAAAGAATCGTTCCGTCTCGTGCAAAGAATTCAGCGGAAACTCGCAGCACGGGTTCGTTGGTGCGTAAATTCGGTCGTGTAAACGTCCATTCATAGGGCGAACGACTATCAGATTTGTATCTCAAGCCGTCTCTCAAACCGATGCCAAGATGCCTGCGGCCACGTGCGAATCCGACAAATGGTGACGCTGGTGGGTACGCGCGATTCGGCTGGTCCAGCCACAGTCGAAAGCCCTGGCGCGTCACATAGTCGTCGCTTTGACCGTTAAAGTAATGTCTTTTTCCAAAGTCCAATTTCGGTTCGTAGCTGCGACCGGCAAGTTGCAACGCAGCTGTGGACGTTGCTAGTTCGCGCGGCCAATTCAAGCCGCTTGCCGATGACCAGCCACCAGGTATCCAATCGCTGCCCATCGTCTGTTCAATTGCTTGCTTGCCGTCAACATAGACAACGTAACGGAACTCTTTGCTGGGAAAATCACCAAAATAAAGGGTTACTCGATGCTGTCCAGCTGGAATCGGCACGCTACTGACAACTGGCGGTATTCCATTTTCGGAAACCGCCCCTATTCCCAGTCGTAGTTCATAGTTCTTCTCGTCGGGGATATGGATGTTCCACGAACGGAAATCATCCGCCACCTGCGGCATCTCGGACGAGGCTAACTCATCGTCGCTGTCCACGTACAAGCGGCTGGAAAGAGCCTGCAATCCATCTAACTCTTGGACCATTGCACGGTTCTTTCGATAGGCCAAAGCGCATGCAGTTATCAACGCGATCAGCGCGGTCAGCGTCAGCAGATTCGCTAACGAAAACCTTGGTGTGACAGATCGTTGAACCTTGGGATCATTCATCGGTTACCACCGTTGCGATACTGCTTGGCTCAAATCCAGTCGGAGTTTCGCCCCGTTTCAACTTGTCAAATTCGGATTCTAGAGATTTTGGGCACAGTACAAATAATCCTCCAGCGTACGTTGTTATTGTCTTACCCGCGACTTCTTTATCTTCCGCAGTGCGTGGATCGTAGATTCGCAACAAAGGCAGAATGGTGTCCTGGTCAAACGATCGCGGTCCGTGCTCGCTGCTGACAATCTTTTCAACAACCAAAGCCTCATCAATTCGATCAAAGTCGAGGGGATGCCAAGAGGTTGTCCCGGATGATCCACCAAAAGAATAGAACGCCTCCCATCGATCATCCTTCTTTTGAAAACTCACTGTAAACAACTTGTGAGTGGCCTCTTGCCGTGGCGAACCCCATCCTGAACTGAAACCGCCCGAAAGATAGACTCCTTCTTTCGCAATCCGGCCGCCGCCATTAAGCCGTATGACGTCGTAGCCTGGCGGCAAGTAGCAGCGAAACTGCCAAACCCGCTCAACACGTGATGCAATTTCGGGTGGTACGTCGGGGGTTTCTATCTCCACCAGATGAACTCGGTCTGTATCGTTAATCGACATCTGCCCAAGTTCGGCTTCCAGCTGCTCGATCTGATTTCCAAGATTGTGGTTGTCGGTCGACAATCGGATGAGAACGATGCTCCCGACAAGCAGGAAGAGTATTGTGGGCAGACGGACCAAGAGGTTCATCAATATCGCC
The DNA here is from genome assembly GCA_020426925.1 of Planctomycetales bacterium. Classification (GTDB taxonomy): domain Bacteria; phylum Planctomycetota; class Planctomycetia; order Pirellulales; family Pirellulaceae; genus JAGQPC01. Next base: position 7,172 of record JAGQPC010000393.1, read on the forward strand.
TTTGATTGCTTGTCAGGCCAGATCGCCAGTTTTCCAAATCGCCGGTTTGGCTTCGTCCGTTTGAAAAATCAAATGCCAGACCTTCTCTCGGCTTCTTTTCGTCCACTAAAGTTTAGCGAGGACCAGGTAGCGTGCCAGTTCAGCCTCATTTTTCGCATTCCGTCAACAGAAGTTTTCAAGAAGCGGACGCTGGCTAGGTGCGCATTTCGTTTACGCATTGAGCATTTCGTTTCTGCTTGCAGGTTCTTGGCAAGTTGTTCCGCGCGCTCTTCTCATTCCCGCTCCACGGACGCCTCGAGCCGCTCCAGTCGCATTTTTGGCTGACGATTTTTCGCTTGAGAAAAGCCATCGTTTTGACCAGACCAGAAACAACGGTTTTCGAAGCTACCGCCACGACTGTCACCATCCTCGGTGAATTGCCATTACTTGACTAATCAAGCTGACAATTACCAAGGGACGCGAGAGCCTTCACTATCATTTCTCCCCCGGACCTCCTGGGTTAACACAACGGAAAATTTCCGCGTTGCCGTTGCGTAACTTCGTGTCGTTTTTGAGGGTTTTCAAGCGGCCCATGTTTTGCGACTGGAACACAAAAAACTCCGCACGGGCAAACCACAAACGCAGTAACTCTGGAAAAAGCTTTTTCAGACGATTTCATTCGC
>JAGQPC010000394.1 GCA_020426925.1 Planctomycetales bacterium
TGAGGTGGACTGAATCTCGCGCGTTGTTGTTTCGCTTCGTGCAGCGCTTTCGCGTAGTCTACCGTGGCAAAGTCATTCTGCTGCAGCGAATTGTTGACCTTGGCCGTGAAAATCTCCGTGATTTCCGACGCTGCGAGATCGTCTACGTCCCAATTCGTAGAGATGACACGAGTTGCGCCGGCAGCGAAAAACGCTCGGGTGAATCCCCATGGGAGCTCGCCAACTACGGCTGGACCAAGGTTTGTTCTGCATGCTGTCAAGACAACTATCTGGCAGCCGCTCAAGTCCATTCCGTAAACCTCCGGAATCTCGAGACGACCATCGTCCGATGAATCGTTTTTGTTCCCAACGCCTAGCTTGATCGATCCAAAGATGTTTTCATATTCGTCGAACTCCATTCCATGCGTTGCAAAATAAACCATCTGGCGTCGCTTTCCGTCGATCAGCTGCCGACATCTTGATTCTGGCTCATCCGATGATCTGATTGCCTTGTCCGCAAACATCAGCTTGCACTTCTGCGACTGATCCGAAACCAAACCAAGATCATTCCAAGGTGGCCCATGGTCTTTTTCGAATTCTTCCTTGTCAATGAGCAACACCGGGGCATCTGCGTTGTCTTCGGCCGCAGCAAACTTGCCTGCTCTGTCTTGCAATTGCAAGAAGACATCGATCGACGGTGCGTAGGAAAACGGCATGTCAAATTCAATAAGTGAGCGTTGGCTGCCGTTTGCTGTAATTCGCAACGCTTCAAAGGGGATTACCGCGAGACGTCCATCGGGAACTACCAGGACCCGCTCAAGTGTACCGCTGGCCAATCCTTCTTGGATCTTGGCCGGCAGTAACAGATCTCCTAGTCGAACCATCAATTGCTTTGTCTTTGCCGTGTTACCTTTCCGGTCTTTGTTGAAATCTCCCAGAGGCATTGCCAGGATGTCGTAGATGCCATCCTTACGTTCGTTCTCCCATAAGTGGCCAAGGACATCCGACGTCAGCGGCACAGTGTCGGTTCTATCCAGTCCCCAAGTTTTGGCTTGTGCCGGCGACAACTCCAGCTCATATGCAAACCGTTTTCCATTCGGGTAGATCGCCAATAGATAGCTTCGATTTATCCCGACGAAGTACTCCAAAATCAGAGTCTTCGTATCCGTTGCCCAAGTTTCGATCTTCGCTAAGTCATCCGCTGGATTGTTCTGCTGAGCTTTCCCAGCGATCTGAGAGGCGCTATGACGGGCCTGCCGATACGCCCCGTAGACACGCTCCATTTCTTGGCGGCCTTTGGCTGGCCTTTCTTCTTGTTTTTGGAGCAGATATCTTTCCGGGTCAACGCTAATCTTGCGACGAGCCGGTAAGTAGAGTTTGGTTAACTCGTTGTTGAAGGCCTGGCGATTGATCGCCATATCTTCCGCAAACCCTTTTCCTCGCGCGTTTTCGATCGCGACAAAAACATCATCTATTTCTTCATCTTCAATCTTCCATTCCATCAGCCGCTCGCTCGCGGAAATCATAAGTTCCTGCGCCACGCCTCGGTTATACGACGTCATGCCGACAAGGCTTCGCTGCTTCTCGGCTGATTCAATTGCACGATCTAGGCTTTCGTAGGCCGGTTTATTTTTGCCCGATTGTCGGCGTAGATTGGCTTGCGAATAATGCGCGTTGTACGCTGCGGATGGAGGCAATTCCTTGTTCAATTTGATCCGCTTGAGCTGGTTATCAACGTATTTCTGCGCCGTCACAAGGTCTCGGGACGCCATTTCTAACAATCCCAGATTGTATTCTGATTGGACCAGAGCCAGTTCCAGACGTCCTGCAAGATCTGCATTTTTCTTCTTTTGGCTGAATCGGGCATGATACGCTGCCTGCAATTTTTGCTTGGCCAATCCCAAATCTTGCGCATTCCTATTCCATTCTAGATACAGCCGGCCAAAATTGTGTTCGGAGTCCCACAACGTTAAGCTCAGCATTGTGTCTCCCGGATGCTTTTGCTGAAGTGCGCGAAATATCTCCAATCCTTGCTCGTAAGACCTCTCCGATTGTTCGAATTGCTTCTGCATGAATTGAATCCGCGCACGTTCGCTATAAGCCCGGGCGAGATTAAACGTCGCCTCATCAACATTTTTTGGGATTTGTGCAAATAGCTTGATAGCTTCATCAAGATCAGCCAATGCTGCGTTCAACCTGTTTTGTTCTATAAGGACCCGCGCTCGTAACGTGTAGACGAATGCTCGTGGCAGCATCATGCCCGCTTGGTTTCTCTTGTTTGCAGCAATTGCCTTAAGCGCATTGTCCGCGGCGACTTCTCCCGCTATGTAGTCGCCTTCTTGAATGTGTTGTTTCGCTTCATTGGCGTGAAACTCCCATGCATTCGGCGCTTGATTTGCGTGTGCAACATTTGTAGCAACAAACACTAGAAGCGCAAGCAAACGCTCAAGACCGTGAACGGTGTTGCAACACTCCGTTTCGAACAATCGATAACTCGCACAAACGAATAGACGTAACCGACTCATATCGTATCGCTCCCTTCATGTATGTGACTGACAAACATATCAATAACGTACAAAAAGGAGCAAAACGAAAAAAGGCATGGCTGAACCGCCATGCCTTTTCATCCAAACTTGCACCAACAAGTAATGGGAGACCCTCCGTTTAACGAAGCATGTTGTATCTTGACGTGTCAGCCCCACCAAGACCGACAGAATAGAATATTCCCGCTCCAAACGAATCATCGGACGCATGTGTACTCACGACGACTTTCTGATCGCGTTCCTCGGTCAACGGGATTCCAATTTGGGCTCCACCCGCGACACCGTCGGTAGCGTCTGAATGCCCAAAACTTAGACCAAAGTCAGCACGATCAGTTCGGTAATTCGTATAAGCGCCCGTAAAGTCACGGCCAGGGAACATCGTCGCCATATTACCGAGTGGGGTTACTGAGTTCGCATTACCGTTGTCGTCATCCAGGTCAGCTGAGAACGCTGCGCCAACTTCAAGCTGCTCGCTTAAGACGTAGCCGATTCTGTAGCGAAGCTGACCCAATTCCGTGTCTGTGCCCGAATTGTCAAAATGATCGTAGAAGAACCACGACGTCATGCGATCAAGTGCATCGGAGCCGCGCGGGTTTCCAAACCGCTGAATCCCGAACGTAGCCAGGGTCTGTGTCGTTCCGTCAATGTGGTTCGCACCAAAGCCACCAAAAATGCCAACAGCCGGAGATAGGCGATAACCGAGGTTCACGCCCTCGGAAAATCCACTTTCGCTGTCGTTGTTAACATCCAATAGCGTTGGACCAGCCCATACCCAACCAGACCAAAGCGGCCCAGTTTTGTAGGCTCCGCGTCCTAGTGGGTAATAATTGACTGACTGGCAGCATCCACAGCCGTTGGAACACTGTGACGTGCAACACGACTGACAACAATCCGACTGGCAGCACGCTGAACCGCCAGCTGCTAACGCTGCGTTAGACAGCAACACCGCAATCAATAGCGACATCCAACGCAAAGGGGGCATGACTATCCTTGTCATCTCGTTTCTCCTTCTTCATACGGTAGTAACCGCGATGAGTCTTTCTTCGGACGATGACAAGTGTGAATTTTATTCGCAGGCTCACACGTACGGCTGTTCCGGTTTTCCCGGTCGAACAATTCTATTCGTAGCGATTGGGCAATGTGTAACGACGAGTCTAGCCTGCCGTTTCAGCTCTAACGCGAGTGACGATATCTCCAGACAGCTGACCCAATTGGATTGGGGTCCCAATTGCGTTCCTCTTCTTCACGCAACTCTTTACTCTTGGCGATTTGGCCCGGCGTGATAACTCCGCGCGACTGAGACCCATTCAGGTCACGCCATACCGATTCGACGATGATTTTTCGTACCGTCCCCTCGCGTTCATCTGGAGTTGAAGACAGATCCTCTGAAATTGAATCTAGGTCCTCCGGAATAGAAGACAGATCGCCATAGGCAACCATAAACGCAGCTTTGTCTTCCGAAAACATTCCTGTTTTCACACCTGCCGTCTTCAGCGCTGCTTTTTCTACTTGCGTCAATTGCGGTTTGACAGCTTCTGCCGCTTCGCGGAACACAACCAGTTGGATTAAGCCAACATCTGGACCGTAGTCGATTTCCAGCTGTCTCGACTCTGTTTCGTCTGCGACGCGGAACTTTCGATAGTGGCCTGCCTGGTCAGTCCAGATTCCCCGAATCGT
>JAGQPC010000395.1 GCA_020426925.1 Planctomycetales bacterium
TCGAGCGCCATCGAAAAGGCGGCCGAGAATATCTCGTCTGGTGATTCGCTGGCAAAGCCGCTGAGTGCGTCTGGTCATTTTCCGTCCAACGTTGTGGAAATGATCGCGGTCGCGGAAGAATCGAACACATTAGATACCGTACTGACAGAAGTCGCCGATGGATTGGAACGACGAACTTCCCGACGATTGGATTTAGTCATTCGACTTTTGGAGCCGGTAATGCTGTTGGTCATGGCGGTGATTGTGTTGATCGTCGTTATCGCGTTGCTGTTACCGATCTTCAAAATGTCGACATCGATTTAACAGAAAACCTACACGAACGTTCGGTCGCAAACACGGCCGCAGAGTAATTCAAGGAGCATTGAAATGAGTAGACGCCGTTCACGCCGCACAGGCTTTACGCTTTTGGAAGTTTTGTTGGTGCTTGTGATCCTGGTCATTTTGGGATCGATGGCAACTGTGTTTATTCGCGGTGCGGGCCAACGAGCCAGACGCCGTGCTGCAGAAGCACAGATCAGTGCTTTCGATAACGCGTTGAAAATGTACGAAATCGATTTTCAACGTTATCCGGACTCGTCCGAAGGTTTAAACGCATTGCGTTTCCCACCCCAAGGTGGCGCACCTTACCTCGACAAAGATCCGCCACTTGATCCTTGGGGAAGCCCTTATCAGTACACGTCAGACGGTGACAGTTTCCGCATTTGGTCACTGGGCCCCGATGGAAATCCTGACACAGGAGACGATGTTGGTTAGTCAATAGACGACTGATGTTATGTCACGATCACAATGGAAAACAAGCGTTCGCAGATCGACGACCACCAAGTGATAGATTCGCGTCACTTAGATTGTGAAAAGCCGTATTCGGCTTTTACGTTGCTCGAAGTTCTGCTCGTGATGGTTGTGATCGTGATTGTGTCGTCTATTGCGATTCTCAACATGCGTCACGCGTTTGCGAATACTCGGCTCCAAAAAGGAGCGGAATCGATTCGAGCAGAATTCGCGCGGGCTCGAATCAAAGCAATTAAATCGGGGCAAACGCAAGTCTTTCGGCATCTAGTGGGTGACAACGGTTACGTCACCACGCCGCACTCGACCATCGAAGACCTCGTCGAGTCAGACTCGCGGTACGTCGACGCCGCTTCTTTAGGTTGGGACACTGAAGGAGGTTCGACCGCTGACGCCAACGCAGGTCTGCTCAATGGCATGGGCGGAAAGATTGAGCGGTTGCCCGACGGTGTGTATTTTATGGGGTCTGATGTTTCGATGGACGCGCGAGCCGAATCGCGACTTTCTAACTATCCGGAGCTGAACGCAACTGCGAGTGGTGGTGCCGCTGTGGGAACAGGTGGAGGCGGCTGGGGCGTGCCCGTCTTCTTTTTCCCAGACGGCAGTACGACGACCGCTCGGATGGTTTTGGCCAACCAAAAGGGCTTCGCATTATCTGTTGAACTGCGAGGTTTAACCGGAATTGCCCGAGTCGGAACGATGCGTTCTTCCAACGAAATCGTGCCCTTGGGAGTCTCGCAATGAGCGTTTCACCGCAACGTGAAGGTCGACAGGGAATGACGCTGCTGGAGGTCGTCCTCGCGCTGGCGATTCTCGCAATCTCGATGGCATTCCTCGCGCAGCTGGTTGGGATCGGTATTCGGTCGTCTAAGGAAGCTCGCATGCTGACTCAGGGCCAGCTGTACGCAGAAAGCATCATCACCGAAATGGTCGCTGGTTCGATCCAGGCTGGTGGATCGTCAACAGTCCCTAATGATCCGAATTGGCAATATCAATCCCAAATGACGGCAACGTCGATGGATGGCGTCGTGCAGGTTGTGGTGACTCTAAATAACGTAAACGATGAGTTGGGCACAACGATCACGCTCGCTCGTCTCATGCGAGATCCAAGTCTTGCGATTCCTGTGGACGAGGCTGCGACCGATTCAACAAGCGACACCAGTTCCATGACCGACATCGGAGGAACGTCGCTATGAGGATCAGAACGCCTAGGAAGTGCAGATCAGCTTTCACTCTGCTGGAAGTCATCCTAGCGGTTGCGCTAACCGCGATCGTTATGGGACTGATCGCTGGGGCGATTGATTTTCATCTGCGGCAACTAACGATCCGTCGGACTCATATTGAAGAAGCACAACTCGCTCGTTCGATTCTGAGACGCATCGCCGACGACCTGCGTGCCGTTGTCGTCCACCGGACGGTCGATTTTTCCAGCGTGGAAGAAATGACCGAGATCGCTGATGCTGCGGACGATGCACTCGACGCGCTCTCTGGTGAAGCGACAACGGAAACCACGGAACCTGAAACGACCGCCGCCGAAGATTTGGTCGCGTCCTCCGTTTCATCATCACCCGGAATTTTCGGCAACCAATTTGAACTGCAGGTCGACATTAGCCGTATTCCTCGCTACGAAGAATACGAAGTGGCGATGCAGACCGGCCTGCAGATTGGCGGTCTCAGCGACATGAAAACAGTGACTTACTATCTAGGCGGCGCCGGCACGTCACTGGCAACCTCCACGGAAAACGCGATCGGCATGGCCGAAGGTGCGACCGGTGGACTGGTTCGCCGAGTCGTTAGTCGAGCAACGTCTAGGTACGCAATGATGGGCGGAACGTTCGACGGCATGTCAAACTCCGACCAATTGATGGCACCTGAAGTCTCGCAAATGCAATTCCAGTATTTCGATGGTTATCAATGGAACACAGAATGGGATTCTGACGTGCGAGGTGGGATCCCAGTGGCGGTAGAAGTCATGATCACGATCAACAACTTCCGCTTCGATGATCCAAACGATCGGGACGCGCAACGAACTGGCGTTCAAAATGGAGTTGCTCAGAACAACGTCTACCGCTTGGTCGTCTATTTGCCTGGTTCCGAACCTTTGGATCCAAGCGTCGATCCGAACGCGGCAGACAGTACTTCATCGGATACGGGGGCAGCGTTATGAATCGTCCGAGTTACAGACATGCGCGGCACCGCGGTGTTGCTCTGCTGATCGTCCTGATTGTCGTCACAATGCTTGCGCTGACCGCATACACTTTCAGTAGTTTGATGGTTGCCGAGAAGGAAGCCGCCGTCCTCGCTGGTCGGCAAGTGCAGGCAAAGATGCTTGTCGATTCCGGCGTCGATCAGATTCGTTTGTATTTGGAGATGACCGAAGATCAACGCATCAGCGCAGGTGGCTCGTTTAATAATCCGTCACTTTTTCAAGCAATTCCGGTCGTCGATCTTGGCGCACCGACGACTCGAGGCCGTTTCGGTGTCATCGCGCCATTGATGGACGATACCGGAAGTTTCGGCGGATCTCGTTTTGGGCTCGAAGATGAGTCGGCTAGGCTGAATCTGAACGCGCTGTCACTGGAAGAAGAGGGCGAACCTGGAGCAGAAGAAGAGGAGGCCGCTGAGGACACGGCATCCGAAGATAGCGAAGCAGCAGCCGGCGGTGCGCCGGGCGGCGCTGCTCCCGGTAATGCCGGAGGCGGTGGTGCAGCCGCCGGTGGCGACGCAACCGAAGAAGAAGGCGTGTCCGCTGCGGATTTGATCGAGGCAGCTTCGGACGCGGATACGTCGGGTCGAGCCATGCTGATGGGATTGCCCGGCATGACGGAAGACATCGCCGACGCGATTCTCGATTGGCTTGACGAAGACGACACCATGCGTGAATACGGAGCGGAATACGATTACTACGCTTCGCTGGATCCACCATACGCGCCAAAGAATGGAACGCTCGAAACTATCGAAGAGCTTCTGTTGGTCCGAGGCGTCACTCCCGATTTGCTTTTTGGTCGAGATGTCAATCGAAACGGCATGATCGACATCTACGAAATGGACATTCCATTGAACACGGCGCTCGAAACGGCAGATGGTTCACTGGATCGAGGGTGGTCGGCGCTACTGACTTTGTACAGTGCCGAAAAGAATGTTGATCAAAACGGAATCCCACGAATCGATCTTAACCAAGAAGATTTGAAGACTCTGTACGAAGAACTCGTCACAGTTTTTGACAAGAGCTGGGCAACGTTCATTATCGCGTACCGGCAAAACGGTGCTGATACCAGCGACCAAGAAGGTCAACCCGCTTCCGACCTGGAACTTGATTTCTCGCGGCCCGCGCGGATTCCAATTATTCAAGTTTTGGACCTGATTGGAATCAAAGTCCGTGCGAGACTGGCGGACAACGCCGGTAGCGTGCTGATTGAATCACCATTTGCGGACGAACCGCTCGCGATGGGAGCGTACTTACCTACTCTGATGGACGCAGTCACAGCGTCTGGTGAGCCATTGATCCCAGGACGAGTAAACATCAATCAAGCCCCGCGTAGCGTTCTGATGGCGATTCCTGGGATGACTGACGAAATCGCTAATCAGATTGTCAATGTTCGTGACGTTACCGGCGAACAAGTGAACGATCGAAACTTTTCTCACGAAACGTGGTTACTATCTCGGGCGATCGTCACATTGGATGAAATGCGGCTTTTCATGCCGTATATGACTGCTGGCGGTGACGTCTATCGAGCTCAAGTGGTTGGATATTTTGACAAAGGCAACATATCAGCTCGGGCTGAAGTTGTTGTAGACGCTACCTCAGTCTATCCACGCGTAGTATTCTGGAGAGACATCAGCCACTTGGGGCGAGGTTTCGCGCCTGAAACATTAGGTGTCGACCTTTCTGACGTCACGCAAACGCAGGTTGCGCGATAGCACGATTACAGAAGTGTCGTCTTTGAATCTCGACACATTCACATAACTCTGAGAAAAAAACATGCCACGTTACTTAGCCATTGATTGGGACGATTCCGAACTTCGGGTCGCGTCGGCTAATATTCAAGGTGCAAAAGTTAGCGTTGACGATTTGGTTAGCGCTCCGCTTGGCGAAGGGACAAACGTCGAAGCTGCACTACGCGAGTTAATCGCAACCCATAAGCTGAAGGCGTCCGAGGCATTGGTTTGCGCCCCACGATCGGCCGTCGAGTTGCGGTCGTTGACCGTTCCTCCGGTACCCGAGGACGAGCTGCCAGACATTGTTCGCTTTCAGGCTTTGCGAGAGTTCTCTGAACTGTCCGATGATTGGCCAATTGACTATCTGCCGATATCCGCGACCGAGGACGGCATCACGGTCAAAGCGGCATCCATGTCGCCGCAGCGTCTAAAAGGAATCACGAAACCGATTGAAGCATGTGAGGTCAAGCTAATCGGGCTCGTGCTGCGACCAACTGCGTTGGTGGCGATTACGAAACAATTGAATCCGCAGCCGGGACAGATCCGGTTGCTCGTTGACCAGGTGCAGAACAACGCCGAATTAACGGTCATCGATGGCGTCAAGATTCAGATGATGCGGACAATTCATCTGCCGCCAAATCAAGAGCAGGCTCATCGCGATGACGTGTTGGTCAACGAGATTCAACGCACGGTTTTTGCCGCAAAAAACCAGTGCCGCCTTGATGTCGACACGGTCGTCTTTTTTGGGCCGCAGGACATGCGCCGCTCTCAAGTTGACTTGACGCGCAGCAAGCTGAACCTGCAAGCGGAATGTGTTAATCCGCTTGATTCAGTTTCCGTCGGCGGGCGAGTTGCGCTGGGGAAAATCGATTCGGGCAAATTCGCGGCTGCCATCGGAATGCTCAATGAGCAAGGCGTTGCCGACAACCATACGATCGATCTAATTCGACCGAGAAAGGCAGTCGAGCCGCCATCGCGTCGAAATCTCTACACCTTGCTGGCACTTGCCGCTGTCTGCATTGTTGGGGCAGGACTGTTTGGAGTTTGGTACGAACTCAACGGCTTGGATGAACAAATCAACTCGCTACGTCAAACGGCCAATGGTAAAAAGGCCGAAGCCGAACAAGCGATGAAGCGGATCGAAAAGGTCGAATCGATCCAACATTGGGAAAAGACATCGATGAACGTGCTTACGGAGCTAGAACGTTTGTCGACACAGATGCCAGATGCAGACTCCGTTCAGTTGTCGCTGGTACAAGGCACACCCGATCCGATTGGAAACGGGAAAGTTACTCTGCATGGTTTAGCAAAGGGCGCCGATAGTTTGGAAGCAGTCGTGACTAACCTGACGGACCGAGACCATCGAGTGCATACCGACAATGCGCAGAAATCTAACGCGCAGGATAAGTACGATTGGACTTTCCGTGAGACCATGACTATCGTCAACGTGACCGAAGAGGAAGCGCTAGCGAGAAAAAACGCTACACGAGGCAGGTTGCTTGGTAGACCACGAATGACAACCGACAGTTTGTAGTGCAGTCTTCGCTTCGCAGGCTGTTAACAACTAACTGTATCAATATAAGATTTAGAACCACGAGCGTTTGCAATGAATTCACGTGAGAAGATACTCTCAGTCGCGATCGGCGGAATAGCCGCAGTCTGTGCAGTCTACTTTGGTTGGACCAAAGTTGATGGCATGATTCAAACGCGAAAGGACACGATTGTACAGATTGAGAAAGAGATTGGTGACTACGATTTGACACTTCACCGCGACCGCAAACTAGCGGAAGCGATGAAGGAATTTCGCGCTCGGGCACTGCCTGTTTCGGAAGAAGATCAACGGACGTACGACAGATGGATCAACTCGGCCGCCGAAGAAGCTGGCATCGTCGTGCAGGAAAAGAAGACTCCCGTGCGAGGTCGGCAACTTGGCAGCAGCGCGTTCGTACCGTATGAATTTGACATACAAGGTACAGGGTCTCTTGAAAGCCTGACGAAGTTTTTGCACAAGGTCTATTCGTCGAACGACCTGCACAAAATCACAAAATGGCGTTTGAAGCCGCAGCCAGAAGCTGGTGGTTTGGATATAGAGTTAAAGGTCGAGGCAATCACGATCCCGGATTCGCCAGAACGCAGTGAAGTGGGAAATCTGCCTTCGGACCGACTAGCGGGTAAAGACGTAAATCACTTCGTTAGTGCAATCACGCAGCGAAACTTGTTTTCGCCAGCGAATGAAGCACCGGTTATCGAAAAAATTGCTGATCAAACGGCTGAGAAGGGCAAGTTCCTAAGAGTCGACGTTGCAGAAAAAGCATCTGATCCAGACAAGGATGACACGCTGACTTACGCCATCGTCGAAGCACCTGAAGGCGTTAGCATTGATGAGAAACGAGGTTCCCTACGTTGGCTTCCCAAGAAGGAACTCGAGTTAGGTGACTACACAATCGAAGTTAGCGTTACCGACAGCAGCACTCCAGCAAAAACAGCAACTACAAAATTTACCGTCGCATTGAAAGATCCACCGGCGCCTGTCAAAGAAGAAAAACCGGTAGAGCGACCACCTCGATTCGATGAAGCAAAGCACGCGTATCTCACGGCCGTTGTCGCAGTGAATGATCGGCCATCGGAAGCGTGGGTACACGTACGGACCTCTGGAAAAATGTACAAGTTGCTCGAAGGTGACGAAGTCAAAATCGGCACCATCGAAGGAACACTGACAAAAATCGGCTTGAAGGCCGCTGAGATCCAGACGAAAGATGAACTGCTCATTATTCCGACCGGTAAACCGCTCGTCAGTGACGACGAATCCCAGGATCCTCGGATCTCAAAAAAGTAGCTGCCGCGTCAGCTGCGCTAAACCGCCTCGCTGTAGCCGTCCTTCGGAAATTCGTGTCATTCCGTATCGTTCGTGCGTTCGGTATGATTCGATTCAAGCCTAAAGAATCGAAATTCGGGAGACACAGCTGTGCCACAAGTCCGCAGAAGACCAGTCGTCATCATCGTCCGTGATGGTTGGGGACAGAATCCCTACGAAGAATGGAACCACGCAAACGCTGTCCATTTGGCAAGAACGCCAGTCGCAGATAAGCTCATGGCCGAATACCCATCGGTTCTGATTCACACGTCAGGCGAAGATGTCGGCCTTCCTCACGGCGTCATGGGTAACAGTGAGGTCGGGCATCAAAACATTGGCGCCGGTCGGATCGTCGACCAGGAAGTCATGCGCATCACGCGAGCGATCCGCGACGAATCATTTTTCGAAAACCCGACACTCCTAGCTGCGATCGAACACGTCAAGTCGACAGGTGGAACGCTTCATCTGTTGGGGCTAATGTCGGATGGCCGTGTTCACAGCGATATCGACCATGCTCTTGCAATTGTCGAGCTGGCGAAGCGACATGGCATCGCCGCCGACAAGTTTGTCGTGCACGCGATTACTGACGGCCGCGACACATCGCCCACAAGTGGTCTTGAGTTCATTGGCAAGATTGAACAGGCGCTGGCTGGTGCGGGGATAGGCAAGATCGGTAGCGTCGTCGGCCGCTTTTATGCGATGGATCGAGACCTGCGTTGGGAACGAGTCGAAGCTGCATACAACATGATGGTGAAGGGTTCGACAACGTCAGCGGCGTCCGCAATCGAGGCAGTTCAGTACTACTACGACAATCCGACCGACGAAAGTCGGCACGGCGACGAATTTGTCTCGCCGACAACAATCGGGCCTCCTGACGAGGCCGGACTTGTGAAAGATGGCGATGCCGTCATTTTCCTAAATTATCGTGGTGATCGGACTCGCGAGATCACAAAGGCCTTCGTTTATTCGGACAACGATTGGGCGAACATCGACGGCGGTGGTTTTAATCGCGGGAAAAAAATCGACGATCTTTACTTCGCGACCATGACGGGCTACGAAGCTGGACTGCCTGTGAACGTGATCTTTGAAAAACGTCCCAAGATGCCTGGCATCTTGGGGGAATACGTTAGCTCGCTCGGGCTAAAACAATTCCGATGCGCAGAAACCGAGAAGTATCCTCACGTCACGTTTTTCTTTAACGACTATCGAGAAGAACCATTTGATGGTCAAGACAATTCGCTGATCCCTTCGCCGCGCGACGTTGCCACTTACGACAAGAAGCCCGAGATGTCGGCATTTGGAATCACAGATGATGTTGTAAGACGAATCGAGTCCGGAGAATATGATCTTGCGATTGTTAACTATGCAAACGGCGACATGGTTGGCCATACGGGTAATCTACAAGCAGCCATCAAGGCTGTCGAAACCGTGGACAAATGCGTTGGTCGAGTCGTGGACGCCACTTTAGCGCAAGGCGGATCGCTCATTGTTACCGCCGACCATGGTAACTGCGAACAGATGATCGATCCGGAAACTGGCGGGCCGCACACAGCTCACACAACATATCGGGTGCCTCTGATTGTCGTGGAGCCTGGCCTCACCGGATCACTTCGGGAAGGCGGCCGATTGGCCGACATCGCTCCAACGGCGCTCGCATTGCTCGGCTTGGAACAGCCCAAAGAGATGACCGGCGAATCGCTGCTGCCGTCCAGTTGAAGTCGTTCATCGTTAGGCTTTGACGCTCTGTTCTTTACCGTCCTTCACGTATTTGTCTGGTAGTATCTTTCCCTTCCTCGGGAGGGTGGAAGACGAGCTTGCGAGTTTTTGGGGCGGTGCTGAACGCGTCCGCTTACCGTATCCACTGTCGCTCGGCCTCAATCAATCGCCCCAAGTACGCGCGTATTAGCGAGGTTGATTTGCGGTGTGTACGTAAAATAAGTGGAGTTCTGAGCTTCTCCGCGGCAACATTTTGGGGCCACTCGACGCTAGCCCGCAAGATGATCTTGTTGGTTGCATATCTGCTCGACATTGCTACAGTTGCTATTGACTTGCGAAACCATTTGCGCGGAGGACTGATTTTTAGGACAGCAGAAGACGGATCTTTTCATCAAAACGAGCCTATGGACAGGCTTCTCTTTAGGGCAAAGTTAACGTGCGATCTGCACGCTGACTTTGTTGGCTTGTCCGCTTGCCCGTTCGCGTGAACCCTTTCCACTTGGCCATTACGTGCGGAAGGTGAACTAGGTCTATTCCCAACGGTTACCTGCGGGCCGCTGGAAGTCTTTGTCTGGTCTAACTAACAAGGAGCCGTTTCGCATGGCACGTAAGCCACTGATTGGACTGAACACGGATTACGTTTCCGCAGCACAAGACCGACCAGCCTATTCACTAGTTGTCGCGGGCTACTACGACAGCATCATTGCAGCTGGCGGAGTTCCCGTCATCATTCCACCGTTGGCCGACGAAGACGACCTCGAGATGCTTCTCGATCGGCTAGACGGTGTACTGCTAGTCGGTGGTCGAGATTTGGATCCTCGCAACGACGGATTCATGCTGCACCCAACCGTTCGTCCAATGGATGCTCGCCGAGAAAAATTTGATCGTCGTTTGTGTAAGATGATCTGTGACCGACATATGCCGGTATTCGCGATCGGTGCTGGAATGCAGTTGCTCAACGTAGTGATGGGTGGCAACCTTTTCTTGCACATACCAGAAGACCTCCCGTCGGCGATTCCACACAAAGATCCGCATGATGCTGGTCATCGACACGGACTGTGCGTTGAATCAAATTCGCTGATGGAACGTGTTTACGGCGATGGCGAAGTTCGAGTCAACAGTCGACATCACATGTCGATCGACGATGTGGCTCGTGGTTTCGCTGTGACGGCTCGCTGTCCCGATGGCGTCATCGAAGCGATCGAATCGAAAATCGATGGATGGTTTGCTGTTGGCACGCAATTCCACCCTGAATCGGATTCCGCGTCTGCGTTGGACATCCGCATCTTCGAAGAGTTTGTTGCAGCTGCCAGCGGACTTGAAGTTGCAGTCGAAATGGCCGCATAGCAATTATTGTTCGGCTATCGGTTCGTGCACTGATCGCAGACTTCTTTTCATGAAGACTGCGGTCTTAGCCTCATGCGATCCCAGCCAAGAATGTGCAGCGGCTGGAGTAATCTGATGGTCGGTTGCAGAGATACGCATTCGCTGCAGGATAATCATGCGAGACGGAACACCCCATGTTCGATGGGACTTTGGTGGAATGCCGAAGTTCGCACAGTCGTCCGCTCGCTATGCCATCGGCGTCAGCTATGTGCAACGTGACAACTTGATTTGCTCGTCGCTGGTCCGTTCGTTAGGGCGAGGGAAGCAAATTGTTTGCGATCCGATCATGGGGCGGACGGTTCAGGTTCCACCGGAAGTCACGAGGTTGTTAGATCGTTCGGACCTTCAGGACGCGAAAGTCAGCGACATTGCGTTCTGGCGAACAGAATTGGCTGATCAATGTGCGGAGCTTGTGAAACCGCTGATCGCGTCCGCAAAGAATGATTTTAATGAGCCTTTGGTAATCTCTGTCACTGGACTCGATTCTCGATGTGACGACGCGGGACAAACTCGTTATGTGTCGCTCTGCGATGCAACGTGGCTTGCCGAGCGGACCGGAATCACGGTAGTCGATGAGTTCGCCTCAGGCGACCTCGCTCACGGTGGAAACGGTCAACACATTACCGCCATGTCGGATTGGATCATGTACGGTGATCGAAGCGGAATTCCCGGATGTCGAAATCGAGCTGTGCTTCGGTTTGGTCCGGTCGTATCCGCATCGATTGTGCCCAGCCGAGCAACGCACGCCTCGCCTCCTGAGCTAGTGTCTTTCGATTGCTGCCCCGGATCGGAACTCTCCGGAATTCTGCGCGAGCGATTCGGGCTAGGTTTTGACTTCGAAACGAAGTTTGCCGTCGAAGCAAAATCGAATCGCCCACTTGTTGATCGCTGGACAGATTGCTTGAGCCGGCTAGCGTCGCGGGCATGCAGCAATGACCAATTCGGTGAATGCGTGACATCGATTGTCACCGACATCGAGTTGTACAATCACGAACATTTTGCGTCTCAAGCCGAATGGGTCATGACCCTAATCGAGTTCTTTGCGCGAAGCGTAGCGTCATCGCTTGCCGCACACACTCCCAAATCAATGCCAATATGCGAGCTGGTTCTGACTGGTCACTATCACCAGAACGCTCTGTGGCAGAATCGGCTGAGGCACTATTTGCCTGGTATCAACATTCGGTCAGGCGAAATGCCTGAATCGACGAGCCCGACAGATGCGACTGCGGCGGCGGTCATGGGATTTCTGCGGATCGACAACGCACTTGGAAACTCGTCGCGCCAAACGGGCACGCGAAAGCCAAGATCGCTAGGCCGTATAGCACCCGGCCGACCCGCCAACTGGAACTCCGTGCTCACCGAAATGTCCGCCGCCATGAATGAATCGATGACGCTCAAGTCTGCCGTTTAGCGACCATGCAGTCATCTCGGCAACAACGCAATCATCTCACCCCGTTGAGACGGCGCCGCATTGATTCTGTGCCTGGCAAACTGGCATTGCACGCTTGGGCTGGGGAAATGCAAGAACAAGAAATCTACGTAACCTCCGAATCCTACGTAGACGCTGTTCAAGCATAATTGGGAGATTGGGAGTCGAAGAATGCGCCGACTGAACGAAAACCGGAATATATTTGACTTCGCGGAAAAACTCAGTGAATCGCACAACGGGAATCTGGTTTCTGCCGTTCTGATCGGAATAGTTGCTGCTGCCGCTCTGGCAATTTACGGTTCAACATGTATCGTGACACAACACGCCACGTTCATCGGGAGTCGACCACTGAAGGTTGTTAGCTACGCAGGTATTCCCGCGATCTGTTTAGGCGTCGCCTACATCGCCGCTGCGCTTTTTATGCACTGCCATTTTGTCTGGTTCAGCGACAGTCGCTTCCACGCGATTGGAGAGATCGGAAAACTCATCTCAGCAGCTGGCGTTGTGCTGGCGATCGTGTACCTTTTGTACTACGTGATCGCCTTCATGTGATGGAAGGCCGTCGCTAGGCCAATATGGCAGAAGACGCACTGCTATCCGCGGTTTGCTGTGCTACATCGCATGAAAAGAAGTGAAGCTGCTGGGGCTCGAACCCAGGACCTACGGATTAA
>JAGQPC010000396.1 GCA_020426925.1 Planctomycetales bacterium
CTGCTACAACGACATCCTCTGATTTGGAAGTTGAGGTTTGCTTGCAACAGTTCCCGGTTGCACGAGCAGATCGATTTTGAATATGACCCCAAAGACTACTATGCTGACATCTTGTGTCAGCCCTGGATGAGCCAAATTGAAGTGTTTTCTCTTTATCGCAACCGCGTCGACGACATCGCTGCCATCACCATTGCCCGTTCACAGCACGCTGTGAATCTGCGTCGGCTTGACCTAAGTTACAACAATATCGGAGATGCTGGCGCGGAAGCACTGACCGATTCGACATACTTGGCAGGTCTGGAGGAACTCGATCTTCGCCAGAATCCGATCGGTGAAGCCGCTGCCGAGCGATTGCGGCAGCGATTCGGGGATCGTGTCCAATTGCAATATGGGCGCCATTCGGTGGAGGACTGACGGATGTGGAAGATTCTCCCGCGCCAATCTCGGCTGCACCCCTCACTTGTCAGCGGTTCAAGCTAATCGCTTTCACTCTCTGCTACATAGCCTCCACTCATCCAATCGCGGACCCGCGTATCAACCAGCTCGACCAGTTGCTGTCGAGCGTCTTTCTCGTTCTCGACGTAGCCGTTGCCCTGATTAACGTAAAGACGCTGGGATGCCACCAATGTTCCTTGGCCCGTGTCGAAAAGAAACGAATCTATGACAGCTCGCCCGGCTCGAACACTGCGGATTCTGCCACGCTTCGGATCGGGAAAGTTGCAATGGTGTCCCGCACTTTTTTTGGGCTCCCGAAACCATTTTTTCTCGTCGCGGAGTCGACTTGGCTGATGGAGTCCGATACTCGCGATCGTCAGAGGCCGGTCGCACCAAGATTAGCAGCGATGCGATGCGCCATTGGTCCGAAGACAAAGGAGCAATAGGCGCCGGGCCACTCGCTCGGGACCGCATTTTACCTAGACCGCGCGTCGATGGCTCGGCGCATGATCGTAGAAGGTAAACTCGTAGCCACCGCGAGCGCGTGGCACGTCGACCCAAGTGCCGCGTACGGCGGTGCCCGACCAGGCCTGGACATACACCGTTCGCGGTCGCCGGCTGTCTGTCAGCCACATTAGTCGATTGGCACGCAGCTTTTCCAAATGTCGGCTGCATGCGGCTCGCGCTACCTTGACCGCCGCTGTAAGCGTTTTCTCGACACGGAATAGCGACAGCGTTCCATCAGCTCGAAGTACCACGACCCGAAAAGAATAAATCGCGACTTCTCGGCCGCACACTCGTGTGGAACCACCATTGAAAATACCCATACTTTCGTCTCCCAAAACAGGATCACCGAATCGCAAGCTTGCGTTCTGGGCGCACGCCCAGCGCAGTTGCGGTCAAGATTCGGTTCTGATCTGGGTACGAAAGACGTTAAGACACTTTTCTGGTTTCCTTTGCTTGAATGGCTGATTGTGCAGCCCCGCATGAAACAGGAGTCTTTTTTGTCCGGTAGGTTCGCGGGGGCTGCCAACTCATTTCAACTAGATAGCGAATCATGCTCACTGAGCGGGGGCAAAAACTTCTTTTCCAAAAAGGATTTCCTGACTGGTCACCCTGGGAAGTTTTGGTTCCTGGTTTTGGAAGCCTAGAATCCCAGTCGTCAGGTTGCTCCAGAGTGGGATTCGAACCCACACAATCTTGCCTCTCGGGCAAGAACGTCCTTCCAATTAAACGACCTGGAGCTTCCATTCGCCGATTGTCTTCCCCCTTGAGTTCCGCGTTCGGAGTGAGGTGTCACCGCGATGAATACCTGGGGTCACATAGCCGAAAATACGGCCAGCAACGATGCCGCTCGCAATCACAATATACCGACGCAAGAAATGATTGAAATCGACCACCGGTCTTCCCTGAGGTTTTAGGAATTGGTTACCACTCACAGGCAGTTCGTGTTCTTTCACACTCGAACCCAGTAGCCGCAGGACTTCGTTTTCGCACGCGATTTGCCCGTCGGTTACGAGCACGATGATCTTTTCTCGCTGTGACGCAGCCACCGCCGAAAGTCGTTGTACGGCGGTCTGCAGGGCACGACGAATCTCGGTGCCGCCGACAAAAATGATGATGATTCGAGGGGCAGAGACTTGGTTTCATAAACTAATGCGGTGACCGAGAATCGATCGCGGCCGTGCTACGAGTTAATCATTTCTGCCAGTGCGGCGGTGATATCCGCGACGCATCGGGAACGTTCAAGGTATCTTCCGCGACACCCAGATCCACGGGCGTCAGACGTAGCGGCGATCCGGAGAAATACCGCTGCGCCACAACGAGTGGAAAGCGGAATTCAGCCATCCCGACAAAAGCATCCAGCAACAGGCTCAGTCGCAATTCCACTTCAACACACACGCCTGGTGGCAGATTTCCGTCTTGCAGTGTGAACACGTCGCTTCGCTCCTTCTCCAACATCGCCGCTTGCTGTCCGCGGCGAAGGGCTCCATGATAGGTCTGACGGGCGCCTCCATGCTCTATTAGCTGAGACTTGATCATTCGACAAAGCACGTGCAAGTTCAGTCGCGTGGCTGCTGCGCAAGGCGGGAGTGGAAAAATGTAGGTCGCTTCGAGTGAATCGTCGGTGGAATCGTGAAATTCCTGGCGAACGACGATGTCTACCAACAGCCCGGTTGCACTACCGAAACATCCATTGCCTCCAATGGCCAAAGCCCGGGCGACTTTTGGATTCATCCAAATCGCCCCAGTCACCGGTGTTCATTTGTTTAACGCAGCAAATCATGTTTGTTGAGCTCCAGGAGAACAGATTTGTAAAACAGATGTGATGGACCGTTGAGTACAAGCACGGTAAACGCGAATCGGGAAGTGTTTTTTTGGGGGCGCAATATCGCCGACGAGATTGTTCTTCGCTGGCTCTACGGACCGCATGCTCGGGTCCCACCGTCCGTGTTCCAATGATTGGAATCGATTCGCCGACTTTGCTGGGAAGGTTGTTGGTCGAAAAATCTTGTCTGACGATCCATTCATTGCCAGCATCGTTCCACGAATCGAAGACGCCAGCAGTACTTCGCCGGAGATAAAGCCGTGCTCGATCACCAGGATAAACAAGGCTATCTCCTGATCCGCCGGGAGGCGCCTCGTACGTGGCGACATGCCAGACCAGCACGCTGCCGACCATCAGGGTTCCTTTTAGCGACTGCCTTACCCGCAACTCCGCAATG